>CAYSGV010000078.1:0-10541 GCA_964430685.1 uncultured Gammaproteobacteria bacterium | reverse complement strand
GTTTAGATGATTTAATTCTTTTTGCAAAAGAGCATGACATCAAAATTGCTAGCATTAACCAACTCATTGCTTATCGGGTGGAGCGTGAATGTTCAATAGAAGAAGTTGCTTGTTCGCGTTTACCAACAGAATTTGGTGAATTTACCATTAAAGTAATTGAAAACACATTAGATGGAACACAACACGTTGCATTGATCCGTGGTGAAATAGATTCTGAACAACCTATTTTAGTGCGCGTGCAATCTGAATGTTTAACCGGTGAAATTTTTGCATCCACACGCTGTGATTGTGGTGGGCAATTACATTCATCATTAGCACGCATTGGCCGCGAGGGTGGTGTGCTGCTTTATATGCGCCAACAAGAAGGGCGTGGTATCGGTTTAACTAATAAAATTAAAGCTTATAAATTGCAAGACCAAGGTTTAGATACCATTGAAGCCAATCATAAACTTGGTTTTAAGGCGGACCATCGTAATTATGGCATTGGTTCACAAATATTACGTCATTTGGGCGTGCGTAAAATACGTTTACTAACTAACAATCCAAAGAAAATTTATGGGCTTGAAGGATATGGTTTAGAAATTACTAGCCGTGAACCAATTGAAATGGATCCGCACGAAGATAATAAGCATTATTTGCATGTGAAGAAAAATAAAATGGGCCATTTGTTGGATTTGATTAAATAAGGAAATAAACAATGACAGAAATTACCGCACAACCTTTAAATGCACGCTTTAATATTGCAATAGTAACAAGCAAATTTAATGAAAATGTCACGCAAGCCTTATATCAAGGTGCTTATAATCGTTTGTTGGAATTAAAATTTAGTGCAGAACAAATTACATCGGTTTGGGTACCAGGTGCTGTTGAAATTCCATTGGCTGCACAAAGTTTAGCATTTACTGATCGTTATGCTGCCATTATTTGTTTAGGTGCAGTTATCCGTGGTGAAACCAGTCATTTTGAATATGTGAGTGAACAAGTAAGTTATGGTTGCCAGCGTGTCGCACTTGATCATGAGATACCGGTAATCTTTGGTGTCTTGACTACTGATACAGAAGAACAAGCACTTGATCGTTGCGGTGGTGCGCATGGACATAAAGGTTGTGGTGCAGCTGATGCCGCGTGCGATATGATTTCGGTGCTTGGCCAAATAGAATCGATGACGTGATTGTCTCACTGACAAAGCCGTAAATTAAACTTGCAACCCTCTTCGTAGGTCGGATTTCGCTTCGCTCTATCCGACCTACGAAAAAAGCTATACGTTCAATTACCCTACTTTTGCTTATTATGTTGTGATTTAGCATTATCCAGACCGAATAATTCGCATTTAATATCAGTTGGTTTATCATTTACCCATAGCGTGCCCGTACAAAGTGGGTAAATGCCAATTCTAAAGCCACTTCTCTTACCTGCAAAACGCAATTTACCGACGCAATTTTCACCAAATCCTTTATTTCTATGTTTCTCACATTCTTTTTCTTCTTTGGTAAAAAAACCAAACCCTATGCGGCCCTTGTGTTGCTTGCCATAATACGAATTGCCGGTACGAGCAACCCTATCTATCATTTTACTGACAGTATCATCTTTTAGCTGTTCGGCGAGATCATGAGAAGGCAATGCAAAGCGTAGTAATTTTTTAACACCCGTATAGATTTCATAAAAAGACCTCGTGTTTACATCCTCATCAAGATCGAATGGCGGGAATGTTGGATCATTCCACTTTGTTATCCTGGTTTTTGTTGCTGGAGGTTGCGGCATTTCTTGAGGTGCCACACCAAAAAAAGGTAGTGCTTGCAAGTATTCTTTATTTACAAATTTGCTGGAATAATTGTCGGTAGTTGTTCTTTGCTCTCTATCGCTGTCTGTAGATGCTGGATTAGTTGTTTCAGACGGTTTTGCTGCAGAAGTGTTAACGGTATTATCCGCACCTACAGTATTTGTTTCACGTATGGCATGTTCAAATAGGCACCATTGCCGATAGTTTATATCTAAGATACAAAAATAAAAAGTATTGCCTTCAGCTGTTGCAACAAGGTGACACTGGGTAAGTGCATTTGTGAATTTTAAATTTAGATTTGGGTCATCAATCCGAATCGATGTACGCAGTCGATCGAAATCAGGTACCCAGCTTGAGCGTGCAAGAGTATGTATTTCAAATTGTTTTAGCTGTAATAGTTTATTTTTAAAAAGAAATATTTTTGCTGTTTTAATTTCTTTTTCAATAATTTTGATTCTAGAATTCAGATATTGATTGGACCGAATAGATGACCAGCGGCGATTCATTTCTAAGGAACGCTCATACCAATATAATGCGTGCGACGGTTGGTTTTTTTTATATAAAATATGTTTGCCAATAAGCAAATAAGCCTGCTCTAATCGACTACCTATATCCTCATGTAATTTCGTTAACTCTTCAAGTAATGTTTCTCCTATAGACGCATGTTTGTAAGCCTTACGCAGTTTACCTTGCTTAATTGCTAGTATAGCTATTAGTGAATGATAATATTCGAGGGAGGATTTAGAAGAAATTTGTTTATCATGACTGTGAGTCAATAACATTTCTTTGATGATATCGACGATTTTTGCAGCCTCAGCTAGTTTTTCGTCCTTAATGTAGAAATCAGTTAACGTGCAGCATAAAGTTACTTTCGTGGCTAAAAACAGAACAGCGAAATGTGGGGCTATTTGTACTACTGGTAAATTAATTAATTTATTGAGAATCCGCAGTTGTCTGTAAATGCTATCAGCAGTTCTATTTAATAACGGTCCATATATTGGCATAAAACCAATTGCTGCCACACATGCTAAGATTGTTTGAATAGCAACAAGGCAGCGCGTGGCTGAGACTTTGGAGATATTTATAAATAATGCATGTTCCGACAAGGCATTTAAAGGCTGCAGCAATGTTTCGATTTTTCCTAAAAACACTTCAACGTACTTGGTGAGCTTAAGTGTTTGTTCTTCGTTAGTTGGATATTCGAAGGCAGATAATTCTGCGGCAGAGCTTGTAAGTACGCCAAACTGCACAACTAAACTTTTTTCCCAGTTTCTAAGTACCACAAAGAAATTTTTTTCGTTTATTATAATCGGTAATGTTGACGGTGCTGATTGAGCAAGCAGTTCTGTCGTTTCTTTTTTCATAGGAATTATATTGGTTTAGTTAATTATCCTTTTTCAGGTTCGATAATTGCATCTAAATTCAATTCATCGCAAAATAGAATAAACCGTTCACGTAAGTCTGCAAGTGAAACTGCGGCAGGAATATTTACTGCCATGGTTAAAGAAAACATCAATGTTCCCGTATGACTTGCTGGATAGGTAGTGGTGTATAATTCACGAATGTTAATATTTTGCTCACTAAAAAAGCCAGTGATTACTTGCACAAGACCAACATTATCTAAGGCAACAACTTGGACCGTATAAGGTAATAGTTTTTCTTCAATTTGCGCAAGCGCGGTGCGCTTAATTAATGTTTGCCACTCGAAATGTTTTGCTAAGCTTGGCAAGCTACTTTCGAATTTAGCGACAGAATCCCAACTCCCGGATAGTAACATCAGTAAACCAAATGCATTGCCTAAGTTGGTCATCCGACTTTCTTTGATGTTACAGCTGCATGTTGCTGCTAATTTACTGACTTCGTGAACGACACCCGGTTGATCTTGGCCGAGGATACTTACGACGATATATTGTGAACTATTACTTTTCATTGTGACCTAAATATTGGTTTGTTTATGAGCTATATCCTAGATCCATCTGTCGAATCTAGGATATAGTCTATCACTTTAAATTTAAGCGTCTAGCTTGCAAATATAATAATCCATATGTCTTCGTAATATCACTTTTCGTAGGTTGGATAGAGCCTCATCTGATGAATTCCAACAATATTATCCGAGATTGTACTGTTGGATTTCGCCCCGAGTAGGGCTCTATCCAACCTACAATAGAAATGCGAATGGATGGGATTTTCTTGCCAGGAATCTTTATGCGCACTAACATAGGCATACAATAACTAATGGAGTCGAATATGTTTCAAGGCAGTATTGTAGCAATCGTAACCCCGATGCAAGAAGGCGACACAATCGATGTCGGGGCACTACAAGAACTCATAGAATGGCATATAGCCAATAAAACGGACGGTATTGTGGTTGGCGGTACAACTGGCGAATCGGCTACCCTAACCGAAGCGGAATTGATGCATATCATTCGGCTTTGTGTTGACCAAGTGCAGGGCAGGATACCGGTGATTGCAGGAACATTCTCAAATTCAACAACAAAAGCAATTGCCCTAACCAGATCAGCCATGGAATTAGGGGTGGATGCCTGCTTAATTATGACACCGGCGTATATCAAACCGACCCAGGAAGGGCTATATCAACACTTTAGCGCGATTGCGAAAGCGGTACCGATACCGATTATTACATACAATGTGCCTTCTCGGACGGTCTGTGATATGTTACCTGAAACCGTGGCTCGATTGGCACAGCACAGCAATATCATTGGAATTAAAGAGGCAACGGGAAAAGTTGAGCGTGCTAAGGAGATTCTAGCGCTCTGTGGTGATCGGATTGATATCTATAGCGGCGATGATGCCACGGCTATGGAATTGATCTTGGCCGGGGCTAAAGGGGTGATATCGGTAACGGCGAACGTTGTTCCAGCATTGATGCACCAACTGTGTCAGGCTGCAATCGCGCGGTCAGTAGAGCAAGCAAGGGCTATAAACGATAAAATATCGGCTTTACATCAACAATTATTTGTAGAAGCGAACCCAATTCCAGTAAAATGGGCACTTTCCCGCATGCATAAAATTAAACCTTTTATTCGCATGCCATTGACTTGGTTTTCATTGAGTCAGCAGACACAATTAGAAAAAACGTTACTGGACGCGGGTATTTTATAACGCATTAATGAGGTCAACTGTGTTTAACGCAGGTTTTAACAAGAAAAACAGTATGTTGTTTGTATTGTCGCTACTGTTAGTGGGTTGTCAGCAACCTATTTTAGGTCCGCAAGGGTATATTCGTAATCATCATTATGATTATAAAGACAGTCAAAGTGTGCAAGCTTTAAAATTACCGCCTGATGTACAAGCGCAACCACGCGTGGCGTTTTACCCAGTGCCTGAAAAAGCAGGTGATACCAATACGGAAAAGCAATCCGCAGCCTTATCCAAATTTGCCAATGAATTTCATCAATTACCACCGGATAGTAAATTGTCTAATGTACGCAAACATATGCAGTATGCCGGTGAAATGGTCACGGCAAAAAGCTTAGGTTTTACCATCAACCAATTGATAGATGATGCACGGCAGCAGCATCCACAAACACAGGTTGCGCAAGAACAATTATTGCAAGAAAGTGAAACGAACAAGACAAATCTTTTCCTGCCAACGAAAGCAACGAGTCCATTGCGTAGTGAAATGAATATTAACCGCGTGGGAGCAAATAGTGGCTATGCGAAAAAACATAATCCGGTAGCGAAAGAGCAACATGTTTTGGTTATGTATCACCGTGATCCCAAAGTTTGGGAAGGGTTAAAAAACAGCTTACCATTGGCGGGTTTTCGCATTTTGATTGCAGAAGAAGTATCACAAACGTTTTATGTGGTCTTCCCTAAAGATACGGGTGGAAAAATTATAAAAGAAACCCCCATTTACCAATTGCATTTAGTGCATGAACAAATAGGTAAAAAGCCAGTAACAATTGCATTTTTAACAGATAGCATGAATAATCCTTTACCGCCCACACGCACGAAGCGCTTATTAGCAGATATGAATGCAGGTTTATTAGGTAAAACAGAATTTTCTTGGTTAGATATGATTCAAGGGATTTTTAATGATTAAACAACAAGCATTGCACCGCGGTAAAGCCAAAACAATTTATGCGACCGATAATAATGATCTGGTTATTGTTGAATTTAGAGATGACATCACTGCATTTAATAAAGTAAAAGAAGCGCAACTTACTGACAAAGGAATGATTAACAATCAATTTAACGCTTTCATGATGGAACTATTAGAATCCGCTGGAATTCGCACACATTTTAAAGAGTTGCTTAATAAAACAGAAAGCTTAGTGCAAAAAGTTGACATTATTCCAGTTGAATGGGTGATCCGTAATCGCGCTGCCGGTAATATTGCAAAACGTTATGGTCTGAAAGAGGGTGAGGTTTTTCCAGCACCAATTATAGAATGCTTTTATAAAAATGATGCGCTTGGTGATCCTTGGCTGAACGATGATCACATCTTAATCTTTGGTTGGGCTACGCGTGACGAATTAACTAAAATTAAAGCACTTTGTTTACAGATTAACCAACTATTAGTGCCTTTTTTTGCTAAAGCAAATTTAATTTTAGTCGATTATAAACTAGAATTTGGCCGTGCAGGGAATGAAATTATTTTAGCCGATGAAATTTCACCAGATGGCTGTCGAATCTGGGATGTGAAGACTTTAGAAAAATTAGATAAAGATCGTTTTCGTTTAGATTTAGGTGATGTGTTAAAAGGTTATTTAGAAATTGCATCACGTTTAAATATTCCTATCACAGTTTAAGATTATACGTACTCGTATAATTTAGAAAAAAGTTCTTTATTAATCATGTCAATCTCAAGGAGAGGTACCGAAGCGGTCATAACGGCACCGACTCGAAATCGGATGGGGGGGCAACTCCCACGCGGGTTCGAATCCCGCCCTCTCCGCCACCAATGTGTGAATCATTTGTTTAAAATTGCTATCGCAACGGTCACAAACATAAATAATTAACGAAATAGACATACATGCATCTCAAAAGTATGCAATTGGAGGAATAGTGAATAAGAAGCTACCTATAGAAAAAGCTGTTGCTGCAACAGGAACAAATACGCCTGCAAGCGGTACTGCGTCAGATGCCGCAAAAGAGGCGCTTGACAAAATACTTGATGAGCATTTTTCAAATATTACTAAATTAATGACGGGTGTTATCGACGATAAAAGACGTATACTGAATTATAAAAAAATTGTCGAAATTTTAGCGAAGACTGAGCAGATCATTAATGATAAAAGAGTAGTGCTAACACCAGAACAATACGCAATTTGTTATCTGCGCTGGTGTAATAACAAAGTAGCCGCACATCTTTGGTACGATAATGACCAAAAGCAAATAGAACAAAGTTACCAAGCTGCAAAACAACTAGTTGGATCTGCGCCAGCTGATATTGATAATGCGCAACTATTATGTAATGTGATTCACTTACAATTTCTTTGTATTAAATCGGCGGTAAAAGAACTAAAAGCTGCGCCAGCAAATGGGTCGAAGACAAATGAATTTGATCGAATTGTAAATAATATGACACGCTGTTGGTTTAGCTATCCAGACCACCAACAAAGCTTAGTCAAAGGAAAAAGAGAACCCTTAAGTGTATTTATTCGAACCGGCATCGTAATCTTAGACGAGCTGCGCACCGTTATATTGATGCAATTTCCAGACGAAGCAGAGGATTCATTACGTCAGTATAATCTTTTATTGAGCCGTATAGTCATTAATATTTGGCAACACATTCAGCGTTTGCATCTAAGACCTGGTGCAAAAGCGATTTGTCAATTATCGCATCTTTACAACCATCTTCTTCAGTGTGATATAGCCAATCTTCAATCTAATATTTGTGCCAAGGATATACAACAGCATGCACAAAGCAGTCACAGTTATGAAGTAGATAAAGCGCAACTTGAGGAAGCTTTTGCATGTTTGCGTGTTAGTCAGGCGTTTGAAGTGATGTGTAACAGCAAAGAAGCAATTGAGTCTAAATTAAGATTAATTGAGGAAACAACAACTCCTGCAGTTGCGGCTCCGGTAGTGAACCGAGAGACACAAGCAGATGCCACGATAGAAATATTTTATTATTTTTACTATATGGTTCGTCTCGCAAAACACTATTTTAATCTAAGAAATTATGACGAAGCAGAAAAAATATTCAAAGAAATGTCTCTTTACTTAGACCAGAAATTATTCGACGCTGAATCACTGCTTAAAGCTTTTTCCTTATTTCACCCTGAAATAAGAATTACCTATAACATCATGGCGTGTTTTTTCTACGCAACAAATATTGAATTAGTAAATTCGGTACGTATTTTGAGTGAAAATGCTGCACTCTTTTTAGCACGCATGCCTGAACCCGCGGTGCCTTTGCTGCAAATATTTATTGCTGCACTTAAAAATAGTGAGCAAACTGAAAAAACAGTTAACATTACGTTAGATCGAGAATCAAATGCACCTGCAGTTGCTGAATCCTACGCTTCTTTAGTTAAATTTTTACCATCCATGCCAGTTGATGATGCACAAAACCCAGTCACAAATTTAGACGCCAAGGCATGTATCAATCAAGTACTCATTGGTTATTTCATTCGTCGCGCTAATTTCTATGTGCGCCATAGTCAGATACTATCTATACCCGCAAAACTATCACTAAAAGCTGAATTAACCATAATGCTACAGGGATTGGCGATAATGAGTACGGATGCAGATATGACAGAATTACTAAAATTTCAACATGTAGAGGCCAGGCTTGCTCGTGTGCAATTTATATTTGATCATTTAGAAGTGACCGTTACTCATCCAGTCGCTTTTGATACGTTCATGGCTGAAACGCAAAAGAAATTAGCAGCAGCGCTTACAAAAGACAATAAAGAAATATTTGTTAGCATGGCATTTGAACTGTGTGAATTCATTGAACGACTCAAAGCAATTGATGCGCATCGTCGTGCTGATGAGCTTTTTAAAATCCTTAAGCAGATTGAAGGCGTGCTAATGCCAACGTGTGCATTTGATGCTCTTAAAATATATCAACGAAGATTAAGGTATGCATACACGCGTATCGCATTTGACTTGGCAGCTGATAATACGGCAACGTGCCAATATGCCGATGTGGCACTGTCAAGTTACCCTGTTTGGGAAAAAATTGATTCAATAGAAAACAAACTATGTTTAAATAGCATTACTGCATTGAAGATTTCTGCATTAATGAAATTACATCGTTTATTAACTCAAACATCAACCCAGCTGCAAGCGGATGAAAGTAAATTACGATTGAGCTTTATTAGATTATTCTTGGCAGTTAATACGTCGTGGTTTGCAGTTGAAGATAAGAAAATATTGGCCGCACGTTTGAATGATCAACTTCTATCGTCACAGTTTAGAGAAACTCTGGCCTATTTAATCACTATCTTTTATGAGATTGCAATTTTCTACCTGGAAGCAGAAAAATCATCACCCAATATATCCGCATTAAGACAACAGGAATATTTTAAAAGATTTACCAATCATATGGGGATGGTTTCTGAATGTATTTGCACAGTTGTTTATGCAACACCTATAATTATGGAGCAAATGAGTGCAGAAATGATATTAAAAATGGCCAAACTACCATTAGTTTATGCACTTCTAGCCAATCAAACGCATTTAATAAATATATACTTTAGCTCAATATTTATTAGATACATCGAAAGCTCCAAATTCGCAGCGTTGGCACCGAAGGATAAAACAGAATATTACAGTGTTGTAGAACAAAATACACTTTATAATCGTCTGCAAGAGCTTACCAAGACAAATTTTTTCAAACGGCTCGAAGAACTGCCAGCACTGCTCACGACTCCAGCTCATAATATTGTTGAGAGATGTGAAGCAGTGAGCCGTATTACTACAAGCTGCCACCAACATTGTCATAGTCAGTTTGAAAAGGACTATATTCGGTTCTCTGTCATCATGCACTACTTAATGGAATTTTGGCAAGCGAGGGATTTTGACCAATTAAAATATTTATATACCACTCATGCAGCATTTTTAACTGCAGTTGCCAAACAAAAACAAGAAGACTTAGATTTGTATTATTTAATTAATCCTAATAAGTTTTGCCATTTTTTAATAATCAGTGCGCATCAGCATCAAGAGCAATATCGTTATCCAGAGGCTAAAGCCTTGTTGAAATCTTTATTAACCTATGTAACACAAAATGAAAGAAAGTTTGGCTTGATGATGTTGCATCCATTACTCAAACAAACTTCATTTAATGACGCATGTCGGATTGCTGCAAGTGAACTATTATTATTATGTAATGAAGCCAGCGATATTTGTGGTAATAGCCATACAACTTCCCCGACGCTAATCAATGATTTTGTTACGACGCAAACTTTTTCCTTTTTAGGTCGCAAGCTAGAAATTGCTAGCGACATTGCTCCACTGTCTCATCTTTTACATGATCAGACAGCATTTATTGTTCACAACGTCATGTTCCTTAAAAATTGTGCAAAAAAACTCCTTGAAAAAGGTCCGACGCAACGAAAATGGCCTGAAGTAATTAAAAATATAGATAAAATCGTTGAAGTTCTGACGCAATATAAAGTACGTACCGCTTGCCCTCCCGTTCAAACAATAATTGTTGATACGCTAACATTATTAACTGAAGCGAAACAATTGCTGGTAAAACCTCCCGTACCTTTACCAGCTGTAATCGTTCGGAATGCTAAAGAACCCTCTTATCATAGAGAAGAGCGAGTTATTGAAAAAA
>CAYSGV010000077.1:0-10581 GCA_964430685.1 uncultured Gammaproteobacteria bacterium | reverse complement strand
TTATGTCCGGTTTTTTCGTCGTCTTTCAATAAATTAGTCGTACCAGCTTTAAAGGCGCCCTGAAAAAATAAAGTCTGTGGTGTTTGCTGTCTTACAAAACTATACTGTTCCAATGCAATAATTAATTGCTCAATCATTGCACTAAAAAAACTTGTGGCATTTTTGCTTGCCATATCACTTAATTGTTTACTTTCCGCACTAATAAATCTTTCAGGAATTGGGTTTAATATTCGATAAATTTCATCGCGTTTGATATTAAATTGAATAATCAAATTGCAAATACGCGCGACTTCTTTTCCAGGAGCAATCGTAAATCCTATAGTTGTTATTAATAAAGGAACCATACTATTGTTCACCGTATACGTAATATGATTCGTGTCACTTTTGATACTGGTAGAATGATAAGTCATTTTAAGTTGCACTGCACCATTCGCTAGTTTCCTAAGTTCAGCTCGATGCAGAGTGGTTTCTGAGCCACATTTTTTTTCGGCAAATAACAAAAGTATATCAATTATACCTATAGAAGAAAGCAAGCCATTAAGATTCAAACCCAAACGCAAAGCTTGACGGACGGTTGTATCCGTGGAGAGTGCATTAATGATTTTTGTAATTAAGTCATCTGTAGCACCACCCACTTTTGGTGATCGAACATCTGGGCAATTTTGTTCGGTAAATTGTTTTTCTACGGATATGTGCTCGGGAATAACATGAGATATTCCAGTAACATATAAATAAGGTGAACGTGGAAAATCACGCACAGTGTTATCCCAAGCTGCATAAACTGGAATATTTGCATCACAGATAAATCTTTTTAAGTCTTTGAATTTCAGATAGTCTAATAGTTCTTCAGTTGGGCTAGTAAATATTGTATAGGGTAATAATTTTACCAACTTCTCGGCGGTTGCTGATTCAGTCTTCTCCAATTTATCCATCATTCACCTGTAAGTATTAGTATATATGTTAATATTAATCGATAATAATATGTATGCATACATTTAGTGTAGCAGTCTGATTATACAACCGGTTTAGCAGGTGCATTTCTATTTTTAATGATATGTTCACTCACACTGGCTAATGTCCGTTCTTCTAGCTCCATTGAGCCAGAAATTAAATTTGCATGGATTTGAATAATAAATTGCTGTTCTTCATTTAGCTTTTTTGTTACGGTGTTATTTAAGGTAAATGTCGTTAATTTTTCAACTTCTCGTTTTACCGCTTCAGTATCAGGGTTTTTACCGGTTTGCACACAATAATTTAACCGTTGACATTTTAATATACTTGCTTCCAATTTAGCCATTGCATCATCATAATCTGTAAAATCGTCTTCCATTAATTTCCACAATTCATTAATAAGCTCATCTACATAATGTATTTTTTTTGCACTCGTGTCTGGGTTTTGAAATAATGCATAGGGAATATTACCAATACTACCTTCTTTTAAGTATTCCGTGGGTGACTTTTGTCTACTTGGCGTATATTCGCTCATTGATGTTATTATTTTGCCAGCACAGCCAAGAAAAAATTTCTTGGCATTTTGCGCATCGCTAGCGGTGCGCTCACAACTCTCACTGGTGATATACTCTACTGGGATTTCTGGCAAAATTTGGTAAACAAATGGATGTTTGATCTCATAGTGAATCACTAAATCTTTAACTATGGCGACTTTTTGCCCTGGCGCTAAAGTAAGTTCCACTGTTGTATACAATAAGGGTACATCTCTACCGGCGACTACGTATTTAATTTTTCTGTCCGTATCTAGAACATCGCGTAATTCCATAACCTTACAAACAATTTTAAATCGAACTGCATTATTTGCTAGTTTTCTTAATTCTGCCTCTTTTGCAATAATTTTAGGGCCGCAATAATTTTGGCCGGATAATATACCACGAACGTCCACATCCGCTGCTACAATTAAAGCTTCTTGATTGATATAATAATATAGTGCTGCGAGTACAGTCGGATCATTTGTTAATGCTTGCAGTAATGTTAACAGGTATTGCCCTACTGGTGATTCAGCATTAGCTACATCCGTTTTACCAAATTTTGCTGTCAAATGTTGCGCCATATTTTCTGTATCAGATATAAATTGTGGTATGCCCTTCACCCGTAAATAGGTCGCACGAATTAAATCACCAATCGTTTTTTCCCATAAACTAATTGCCTCTGCCGGGTTTGGCTCATGAAATTGTAGTATCTTAATTAAAAAATTGTGTTGCAGGCGGGTTAAAACTTCAACCCTAGGATTACGCAATATAGTATGTTTACTATATTTAACAGTTCTTTGCTCTGCTAATGGTGTTTTTTCGTGAAATTTATCCATAATGTTATCGCGTGTGTGTCGTTAAAATGCTTATTTAGTTAGTGTAGCACAGTATTCTTAAGAATAAATTAATTCCTTGAAAAAGCTTGCAAAATATCTCATCATGTGACTATTATTTATACATAAAAATACGACTAGCCTAAATTCAAATTCTGGGGGGGAATCTTGCATGGACCAGAGCAGAAAACAAGAAAATGCACTTATTTTAAGTTTGTCGACTGACGCAAAAACCTATTTATCACGCTTACCTGCTGATCTATGGCTAATGGTATTATCACATTCATTAAATGCAAGTACCTCGAACGGCATAGTTAACCTCTGCCTTTTCGACCTGCCAGATGCGCTCGATACTCATCAAGCATTGCAATTGATGGCTAAAAAGAAACATTATCCCTATCTGATCCTGCAACATGAATATGACTATACCGCTTTTACCGCCATTAGGGCTCGCGAGCAGGCATTTTATACGGCCGCTGTAACTCAATTACGCGACCTTCATCAAGCAATATATCGAAATGATGTTAAAGCTGTAACTGAACTTTTACGCCTACCACAACAACCTAAGGCCTTATTAGAGCTGCTGACGGCACAGAATATATATGGTTTAAGCTCCTTTCATTTGGCCGCATACTTAGGCCATGTTGATATTTATGCTTGTCTACTTGACGCATTTTTTATGCTACCTATTGAACTGTTTCCTGTTGAACCATATCACATTAATGGTCGTGGTCATCGAAATGGACATACAATTCCAGCACCACTGCAATCAACAGCTGCAACAGCAAGAGAAAGAAGTCAAAGCAGACCGCTATTTGGTCAAATGGGATCGCCTGAATTTTATGCAGGTTTAGGTGGAAATAAAGCAACAATAGATTGGATGTGTAAATATCCATCTTATGCTC
Organism: uncultured Gammaproteobacteria bacterium; assembly: GCA_964430685.1. Lineage (GTDB taxonomy): Bacteria > Pseudomonadota > Gammaproteobacteria > CAYSGV01 > CAYSGV01 > CAYSGV01. Next base: position 7,359 of record CAYSGV010000077.1, on the reverse strand, counting down.
GAGCAAACCCCATTGGCCAAATTAAACGTCTACTTAAAAATTTAGCCACACGATCAGCAAATGATGTTGAAATCCTTTTATCAGAAAAACGAAGCTTACTCGTAGATTTCATTACGGGTGCACTTGCTAGCAACAATGAACATCTAGCCATCACACTCTGGCAAGAACATCACGAGGAGCTTTTGGCAGAAAAAAATGATTCACTTGTTGCCGATATGTATTCACGGATCTTTTTATTTTCCAATGCCACGCAAACTGTTTTTTTTGCCGCAGTTAAAGAAACAGATCCTAAATTTCAGCATAGATGTTCTCGTCTAAACAACCTACAACTATTTAGTAAAATGGGTAATTTAGCAGGCGTGCAAATCTGTTGTGATAATATTCCTATTCTTTTACCATCGGTATTAGAGAATGAGCACTTTCAAAAAGCATTTACATATCCCGGATCTTGGCCTGTTTATTATTTTTTAATCAGCTGGCTTTATACCAATGCCGGTAAAAAAGAAGCGTCACAATATTTAGCTAAATTAATTAAACAAATAGATAATTCAGACACAGCTACCATTTATGCTGAAGAATTGCGTAAAATGGGTTTCTTAGCAGATGGTTCATGGTTACACAGTTTTATAGAACTTAATCGTCTGGATACCACACTGCGCACGATAAAAAAAGGTGAAGCAGAAGAATCTGCGCCTAGAGCATCACAAAGATTTTTTCGCCCAGCAGAGAATGTTCTTCAACAAAGCCAGTTAATTGCAAGTATCTGTTCTAATATACCTGAAAAACATTATTGGTTATTACATAAATTTGTGGCACTTGTTTTAGCTAATCCAGACATCTATAGCATTACGGCTCGTAAAATTCTGTTACAAAACCCGCAGACCAGGCTGGCTCCACTTTCTGAAACTAAAATAGCTATTGCGCAGTTAATTCAAAACTTCGATCCAGAAGCTGCAATTAGATTGTATCAAGAGGCGAAACAGATTTTCTCCAGAAACTTACCAGCCAATCAGACAAAAATTGATGACATCGATGAATTGCTACGACCACTCAATCCACCAGCCGCAGCAGCAACACTAAATGCGAAGTAAGGAGTCAACTACTAATGCGCCTCCTCTAAATTAGGAACCATTTAGTACATGACATATTGGTAAGGTGCGCCATTTATATACATTAAGTAGCAAGCTGCAAAATAATAATAGCTTTCAGGATATTTAAATCATGCTTAAATCTATTCAGGTGAGATATAAGTCTTCACACTCTAAAGAAATAACCACAAAGTGAAAAACTCTTGGCTGCGCAGTTTTTCTAAAAGCTGCGAGCGACTGCAACAATTCAATTTATCTTTCATGTTACTTATATAATATTCAACCGTTCGCGCAGACAGATTTAAAATATAACCAATTTCTTTAGTCATTTTTCCTTTTGCTAATAAATATAAACATTCTGCTTCGCGCTTGCTTAATTTGATGCCATCAATTACAACATCATTAAAATTTTTATAACAAGCTCTTTTAATATTAGGCAGGTAATTAATGGCATCCGTTTGAGCAAGCATGTCAAATGCAATATTGGCATCTCTAGCAGAAAGGTTAATCGACATTCCATAGGAGCCTACTATAACATTGTTATTATATAATGGCATTTTTACAGACAAGAAATTCGTTAACCCAAGCGATGGTAATGTCCCTGATTCAAATATGCAAATCGTCCTACCTTGATTGGTAACTAAGGAATCATTTTTTATAATGGCTGATGCTTCATCTACAGCAAGCACATCGTACGGAGAGGTACCAATAATATCTTTGTCAGAATTAACGCCTAGCATTTCAAGCATTAAATCGTTACAGCCTAAATTAACCGATTGCAGATTTTTCCAATATACATTGAATGGGAGTTTACAAAGCTGTTTCATATCAACATGGAATTGATTTTTTGTACACGTAGTGTTCCGAATTTGAATGGATGGATAATTGTGCATTTATTCCTCCATGATAATAAAACATTTTTTTGCACAATCTAAATAGCGTCTTAACAGATTATTCCTTGCTCGGGTAGTTTATCAACCTACTTTTAGGAAGTCAACATAATGCATACCGTGTTTTTTACGAATCTTTCTTTTTAAATTATGCGCATGATAGGAAGTCTTGTTATGGCGTAGTCTAATCGCATTTAATCTTTATATGATAGAAGGAGCGAAATAATGGATACAAACAAAGAATTAAGCGCAGTCTCAACAGGTGGCGCACTCGTATTGGCTGGCATTGCCCTAACGACGGCATTACTTCCTATATTTAAGAAAGCTAAAGATGGGCTTGTGCAATGGAAAGATAGCTATGATAGCGACAATGTTAAAGAATATATTGATATTAGTGAACACTATAGGAAAATTTGTTATCCACTAGAAAAAAATAGTTCACTTACTACATTAAATGTAAATCAACATGGTAAGACCGCTTCACATGGAACAACCGCCATTGAGTCAGATAATCAGAGTCTTCCATATTATTTCCAATTAGTACAACATGAAAAATATACTATACCGCGACTTTGTTATGATAATTTTAAACCAAACATTGAAGCAAGTGACTGGCATGGAATGTTAAACAATCGGTCACGTATATTTAGTGAAATAGCTGATATGATCAGCGAAATATGTGATTATCAATATCAACGTAAACACCGATTTACTGGCAAAGGATTTGACTATGATGCGACGAACATATTTTTTGAAGAATTTAAATTATGGCTAGTAGAACTTTCAAAAGCTGATATACGTGAAGATGTACCGGATATTGTATTTAATCGCATCCGTTATTTGCAGATGCTCGGCGCACGTAATACGTTTCAACCAGGCAACCATACAAAATCACGATTGAAAACCATATATAAAGTTAAAAATATTCTTGAGAAAAAAGTATGGCCAACGATTGAACATGAACTTTCGCGACAAAGTGCACTACATCATTTTGAAGATTTACGACAAGATATTTCGTTGATCATGCGTGATTCGATAGATTTTTTGTTTTATCTCTTCCGAGATTCTAAAGATACGCCACCAAACTTTAATCATCATCAAATATACCAACCGAGTGATAAAATCTATATTCAACTGGTAGAGAAAACTATTAGTGGCAAATTATTGCATATACTGCTAAATACGGAACCGCTTAAAGTTGTTTTTTTTAAAAGCGAAGCGGATAGTAGTAAACTCAATTTAGCTAATTTATTCTTAACAGCAGATGGCCAAGTTACCTTACCTGATTTTCATCCCAAATTAACATTACAAAATTGGTACACTGCTGAAATTCAAGATATAATTGAACAAGCAACAGGTATATTACCTCCATTTGCCAACTATGAAATCATGTCAACATTTTTACGCTTACACGGGCAAATACAACATTTGGCATTGTTTTACCTAATTTGTGACAAATTTGTTACCTTAGCAGGACATGGTGGTAATATCATGGTATATGGCAAAGCCGCATCCATTCTGCAAAATTGTCTGTCTGGATTTGAGAAACTACTTGTTGAAACACAAGCAAATATCAAGCATCTTTACAAAACTGCTGAACGATTCAAAGAAACGCTTGATTCTAAAGATGCAAGTGACAATGCAAAAATTAGCCAGTGGAACAATTTATTTCATAAAACAGCAGAGATTGAAATAAATCTAGTCAAATATTTCGATCTAACCCGCAAGCATTTGGTCAAAATAGAACAAAAGATAAAAGAAGTAAATACTGAAGAATATCGTCGTACTGTGTTTCAGGATATGCATGGCTTAGCAAGATTAGCGCGTGAATTCTCAAAAGATAGCTCTATAGAACTAAATAGTGAATTAAGCGTTACTGACACACAAGCGAATGTTGATCATGCTGTAACTCCGTTACTTCCGACAAAAAAAGCGCAAACAGGTACTATTGTGATGCAGCTTGCAGCTGATCCTAAATCTGCAGTACAACTACATACTGCGACTCCAAAATTAAATAGCGATCGATTAAGCGAAGAAGTAGCAGCATGGATAGGCAAAAAATGCAAAGCAAATGATAGAGCAAGATATTTAAGAAATAAAAATCATGCAGATGTGTATGGTGTACTGGCTGATGTGTTGAATAATTTATTGCAGGCTGAAACGTACACGTCAAATATTCTACGCGAGATGTGTCAAAAAATGTATCATAAAAAGTCAGAACGTTATCTGAAACGTGTTGAGCTGATAGTGAAAAAATTAGAGAAAACTCCTCTAGCAAAATATTTACCAGAAACGATACTGACTGAAGTTAAAAATGGTCAATTAAAAAGTTTGGTTAATTATTTTGAGCATCCAATCATTGCTTGGGCAGTTTTGTCAGATAATCGCGCAATACGAAAATTAAAAAATTATTTAAAAATTGTATATGCTGGTCATCCAGACTTAGTCGTTAAGGTAAGTCGCAGTGGCGTGAAACAGAAAAAGAACTTGCGATTTAAACAAAGTCGTACTATTAATCTCATTTTTCTGAATGGATATTACCACACTATTATTTCTGAAGTTAAAGAAAACAAGGAAATTGAACACCATAGAAAAGAACTCAGCAAGCGCAAAGCTATAATCGATGATTCTGCAGCTTTACTAGTGAAAGTAAATAAGCTTGCCAACTTAGAGCAAGACGGAATGCGGTCATTTTTGCTAGCAGCACCCGATCAAGACGATACGTTCTTTTCCTGCATTGCTGCCGCCATACAACAGAAAGATGGGGCATCGAATTGGGATACAACAAAATTACGCAAAGAATATGGTGAAAAATTGCAGATGATTTTAAATCAGCAGGATAACGCTGCCACAAAAAAACATACTAAATTAAAACGTGAATTTTTGAAAATATTAAGAAATGAAAGCAATAGCGAAGCAAATGAAAAACCATTTGAGGATAGCTATTTTATGATTCAATATGTGCCAAAACGACAACAAGCTATGGGCATACGTAAGAAAAGTATCATGGGTCATTTAAAAATTGAAGGTAGAATAATGTGTAAATTATTTGAACAATATTTTACCGAATTACACTGTATTGACCTAGACAAAAAAACAACGAGTATCATCAATTTTGACCTTGGCACCATTCAAACAGATAAACGAATCTATTTTGTTCGAGGCCAAGCTGATAGTGTTATTCGTTTGATTCGCTATCAAAATACCTTTTTCTTCGTTGAACCTGATGCAAAGCTCCTTGATGAAATTGCACAAAATTCACTCATGGCTAATTTCCAACATCTTAAAAAATCTGCACATAAATTAAGAAAAAAAGAAAAAACAAAGGTAGAGAGCGAATCTGAGCATGAGGAACCTAAACTTAAAGATGATAACGATGACCCGTCGGATGATAGAAGTCTTTCTGCAAGCTCATCCCAGATATCTGTACTTATTGATGATGCCAGTGAGCGTTCGGCTAGCGCATTCAATGATGAATCATCGATTCAAACCTATCGATCAGAAGACGATGATATGAGCGAAAAATCTGCTCATGATGATTTACCACCTACGCCGCCATCAGCAAGTGCTTCGCCAATCGATCCCAAACTGCTTAGCAGTAGATCCGCACAAAATCCCAGACAACAAAATTTAAGTCTCCAACCTACATTAGTGTTACCTATTACCACAGAAGCCAACCGCACTACTACGTCGCGTTCTGGAAACGATTTATTGGTCGTTCATCAGCCAGCCTATACACCGACACATTTTAAACCTGCGGCAAACAACCAACCAAGCATTTCAATCAAAGATATACAGTCGTTTATGGATAAAACGCGAATCACACTTGAGACACAAAATTGGCTTATTAAAGGTAGCTTTTCCTGCACTGCCAAGTTCCCAGCTGGTATCACGGCACTGAAAAAAGTGCTATTGGAAAATGGTGAAGAACAAAACGATCAAATAATTCGAGAACAATTTACACAAATAAAAACCATTATGCAAAAAAGCCAAGAGCAACGTGCTGATGAATCAGATAAATCACTTGCTTTCTATGCCGAACAATTGCAAAACGTGGAACAACTTGGCAATACACATCCCGACCGTCCACGGTCACTTGCATCATAACAGCATTCATGTCACTGGGATGGATGGGATGGGCATCGCCTGTCCCAAAAACTATATTCTTTAATATATGATACTGATTATCTAATGGGTGGTATGTATGCCTCTTGAATTATTGTTATTAGCATCAAAACCGTCAGATTATAAATTAATTTGTCTCTCACAGGAAAAAGATTACGTCCCAAGATCTTCCTGGTTCACATCGAATGTTGAAGCAGATCTTGAAAATGATTTAATGCGCTTAGCTTATGATGCAACTAGTTATGATGGTGGTCCTTTAAATTACTCCACATATATCAGAAGTATTATAATATTAAAACAAATTATTTACGAATTAAAACAAACGTACGATCAGCCCTATTACCAACAATTAGATAGTTTATGCCAAAAATGTAAATCTAGATATAAAATTATTTATTATATAATTCGAGAGCTTTTTAACAGAAGAGATTATCTATCCTATTGTTCACGAGTTTTGGATGTACGTGGCCTAGCTCGTCTACAAGTATACTACCCAGTAACGACAAATGATTTAGATTTTACCGAAAACGATTATTCTTCAATAAATATTTTGGTTCTAACTACTTCAATTGTTGCACTTCAAAGCTTACAAGAAAAGGCTGAGTTATATTTTAGTCAATTAAAAACTGAGCGATTAACAGTATTTACAAATTTAACTATTTTAGATCTTAGCGGTAATGCCATTGGATTACTTAGTAAGGATATTATAAAAAAAATCACTGCAGCGTTTCAATTTTTGACCAAACTGAAATCATTAAATTTACGAGGTAATTTTATTACCGACAATTTATTACTTGTCATATTAAACGCTTTGTTCGAACATCCAGCCATAGAAGAAATAAGTGTAGTTAATAATATGCTTGTGTTAGATCAAGGCCTAGTAAAAGTCAAAAATTATAAACCTAGAGCAAAGCGATTTTATGATAAAAAAGGTGAAACGTTAGCTGAAATCAAAGCACAAACAGAAGCAATCATACGACATATCATTTCGTTTAAAGCCAAGCAAAAGTTTTTTATAGATGTTTCAGCTAATAATATTGATGTCATTCCATTTATGATTAAACATATCGTTATAACGCAGCCACTGCAAATACAAAGTTTATTGTGTCCGAGGCGATATTTGGACCCTGATCATGCATATGTTGTCATTGCTCGAAAAACTGGCAAAATTCATGCTAGTTTGCTGGTAGAACATATGAACATGAATGGTCAATGGCAACTGATCCGCCACCACATATTTGGTGATGGAATTATTG
>CAYSGV010000076.1:0-10583 GCA_964430685.1 uncultured Gammaproteobacteria bacterium | reverse complement strand
GTTACCACCAACAAGCATTGTTAACGGCTTTAGCGCAGCACATGGATGACCAAAATAATCATATAATCAACATAAGAGAGAGAGTTATTGCTCCTGAGACGAGTAAACCGGAATTAAATGACGTAGCAGAAGAAGACGCGCTTTTAATTGGGTCTGTAAATTATGGGCATCCTATAGAATCGTTGAGCTTTGGTAAACCAGCTGAAAGACGAAATAGCTTACCAAGTAAAATGGCTGTATGCGATATGAGCCTTACTAAGGAAAAACATTTTTTCCCTTCATAATTTCTATGTGATAAAAATGTAATATTGACGCTTTGGTATAAAATCTCACAAAAATAAAATATTGCTCATGTTCGTATGAGGATAAATAATGCCGTAATATATGCGCAAAGAGCCAGATATCGAATTGCAAGTTATTACATTCTGATATCATCGTAAAATTTGCAATCTAATACTTGATCCATTTAAGTTCATTAACATTATGATATTAAAAATAGTAAAGCTATCGTAGTCATTTCTGCAACAAAGATTATTGCAAAGAATAATGTAATAAGTTTGGTGAGAATTGGATTCAATTTAATAAATTTGCCATTTTGATTAATGGTTTTAACACAATAAGCTCTTTCTGCTGGGGAACGGTTTTTGTACTCGGCAGGTAACAATTCCTCTGTAATAGGTGTTTTGGATTGATAGATATATTCAATTGTCCATTTGCGAGTGATAACTTGAAAATGACCTAAATGCGTTGTCGATTTAATTGAACCAGAAGGCGTATAATTCCTGTTTAGCCTAGTAATGAGCCAAAGAAAAAATGCGAAAATGAGCATTATAATAACAAATGCAATTTCAATATAGTGATAGCCGTGTTCAAGAATAATGCGACCAGGTTGCAACGGATCGTACCAGCAAGGGATCATGCTATTCACTGTATAGTTACTAAGAAGATGATTTGCGATCAATAGATTATTTATTTTGGGATAAGCATGACGGGCAGGCGCCCAAGCCGAATAAGTCGTACCATTTACTTGGTAAGAAACACCTACAAGTGGCATATATTTGCCATGAGCGACGATAGGCATCTGTGTGTTTATTATCATACAATGGGTTGGTTGGTAGCTAATATTTATACGTAGATCATCGTAGCTATCTTTTATGAAAAACAGGATAAATAAAATGAAAATAACTGCTAGCGTCAGTTTGTTACGCGAGTTATTCATGTCCTAAGTCCTTTGATTTTGCTAAGCTTCACAATTCCCTATTGAAAGTTTGTTAATTATAGCTGAATAATTAAAAATGGAGTCCTAACCCCCATAATAAAGCTTATAAAACAACGGATTTTTTCTTAGAAATTTTGTGATACACTTGCCTGAAGCATAGGCGAGTGCATAAATATTCGTAGATGATACTGATGTTCTCGTCGCATTAATAGTTTACAGATCTAAGGAATAAACATGATAAAATTACAAACCAATTTTGGCGATATTGACATTGCATTAGATCACGGAAGCATGCCCCTTACAGGTAAGTGCAATTAGCATGCCGCAATATGAAAAATGGCTAACTGATAACGCCGTAATATATCTTCGCTATGTTCTGAAAATACAATATCCAGAAATGGTTGTTGAGCCAGCATATGAAACCAATTTTGATGATGATGAATGGCCTAAACTAACGATCAAAGGTAAATATAAAACAATGGTTAGTATATTATCTTGTAATCTTAGTTTAACGGATAATCCGCAAGAAATTGAGATGGATGCGATTGCCTTAAAAGATTCTGACATAAATACTTTTATTCACTATAAATTTATAATTATAGGGCCGAGTTTTGATAGTTTACTGAAGGCTACTTATCGTTATGCCTGTTATAGTTTGAATGAACCATTACAAAGAAATTGTCGTAACGATGCATTACGACATTGGGTTGAGAGTTATGAAGTAAATGAAAGAAATGAGATTACATGCCAGTTAATGTGTATGCAAAAACCAAAGCCAAAACAACCAGAAACTCAAGATCATAAAGAAGCTCGTATAAATCTAATAAAGGTAGGAATAATATCAGTATGGAAATTGATAACCGGAATAGACTATAAAAAAGGTATAGCTAAATATAATAATTGCCAATTAAGCGGCAGTTTAGAACTCAGAAGTGAAGAAGGGATTGGGCTATATTTAATTTATAAGAGCTTTTCATTGTTAGTCTTACAACCAGACATTGCTACGCGATTAAATTCCCCAAATCCACAGTCGACTGATGTATTCAAAATTCTTGCCCAACCAGCAGGTATACCATCAGCGGGGCATATTGTTGCATCTGAACCTGCAGCATTAGAAAAACCAAAAGCTCCATCCGCTGCATCGAGTAATCGTAAAAGAACTGCGCCAGCTGAAGATGAAGATATTGAACGTCCCAGAGTTGTTCAGATACAAGGGCCAGAGAAGGTTCTACATCCGCCCAAATTTAAGGCTGTAGCACCACTACCAACACAGGCCTCTACACCTGTCAAAAAAGCTGCACCATTTTTACCATTGGCTAAGGCACCAGCTCAAAAAGCCGCACCATCTTTACCACTGGCAAAAGCTCCAGCCCAAAAAGCCGCACCATCTTTACCACTGGCAAAAGCCTCAGCCCATAAAGCTGTACCATCTCTACCAGCAAAAACACCGGCACTGTTCAATTTACCCAGTACAGAATTTAAGGAGCTGGTTGATACGGAACTTGCTGGTTTAAGAGCAGAAGTTGAGCGTAATCGGAAAGAGAGAGCTGATCCATCAACATTGTTTAACATGCCAGGCAGCGGCAAAAAGCATTGAGTTCTTTTTTATCAGTTATTCGACCCTTTGCTTTACTGACTTCCATATGCTAATGGTGTAGCATGAATTGGCAATGTGATCGTAAATGTTGCTCCTCGATTTTCCCCAGGACTAGTTGCTTCAATCGTTCCACCTTGTAATTCAAGTAAGCTGCGTACGAGCGCTAATCCTATGCCTAATCCTCTACATGTGCTAACGTTACCGGTGTCAGCTTGACTAAATCGGTCAAAAATATAGGGCAAAAATTCAGAACTGATGCCAATTCCAGAATCTGAAAATGCTAAAATTACTTTACCAGCAATTAGAGTAAGGTTTATTTCGATTGTTCCATCCGCTGGTGTAAATTTTATAGCATTAGACAAAATATTTAAGAAAATCTGCTTTAAACGTACCTCATCAGAATTTACTAAAATTTTTTCTATAGAAATATTTTCCTTAACTTTGATTAATTTTTTTTCTGCCGATGGCAAAATTGATCTAATTGTTTTCTGTAAAATATCAATAAGGTTGATTGTTTGTAATTCAATTGACATTTTTCCTAAGCTTATTTTAGAGACGTCAAGCAGATCTTCAACTAATTGGTTTTGAGCTAATGCGTTTTCTTCTATTGAAGATAATCCGTGATAATATCTATCAGGCGAAATGTTGCCATTTTTCAGCATTTGTGCCCATAGCAATATCACTGATAGTGGCGTTCTTAATTCATGGGATAATGTTGCCAGAAAATTATCTTTTGCTTGATTGGCTTTTTCTGCTTCTTCCTTTGCATGACGTAACATTTCATGTTCCAGAATAAGTTTGTTGCGTGCGACCACTTTTAAGTGTGTTTCAATACGTATAATCGCCTCCCGAGGTGAGAAAGGTTTAACAAGATAATCGTCAGCGCCTGCTTCAAGTCCTTCTATAAGCGCTTCTTCACCTGCGCGTGCTGATAAAAAAATGATCGGTATATTTTTAAATTGAGTATTCGCACGAACTTTCTTTAAGAGATTGATGCCATCTAGAACGGGCATCATAATATCAGTCAGAATTAAATTATATTGCGATTGTTGCAGCAAGTGTAGTGCTTCTTGACCATTGCTTGCAACGTTTACTGTCCATTTTTGTGATATTAATTGCGCGAGATATTGCCTCATATCGGCATTATCATCAACAACCAAAATTTTTGCTTCAGGAAACTCACTCGCTGACTTGCCATTTTCTAGCGTTTGGCTGAGATAAGTAATATCATGCGTAGTGGGTAACAAGCGTAGTGCTTCTTCAACGAAAGCGGACGCATGGATATGTGTTGATGGCAAATTGGCAGGCTCTTTAATACGATCAGGTGGAAGATGTGTACATCCAAATGGGACATATATATCGATAGTAGTCCATTCACCAAGTTGGCTAGAAGCAATAATTTTACCGCCATGAAGATTAACTAGTTCTTGCACCAAAGCTAATCCAATACCTGAACCTTCGTGTGTTCGAGAACGAGAATTTTCAATGCGATGAAATCGTTCAAAAAGATGTGGCAATTCTTTATCAGCGATGCCAATACCGCTGTCTTGAATCGTAAGCTTAGCCATATTATTTTCACAAGTTAGTGTAACAGAAATTTCACCTTCAAAAGTAAATTTAAAAGCATTTGAAATTAAATTAAGAATAATTTTTTCCCACATTTCTTTATCTATATATATGGGTTCAGGTAAAGACTCACAATTCACATGATAGGATAAGCCGGCACGTTCAATTGCTGATCGAAAAATGCTTGCTAGATCGGTCGTTAAAACACTTAAATCACTCGCTTCATAACATGCTTGGATCCGTCCCGCTTCAATACGAGAAAAATCGAGTAATGTATTGACCAATTTTAATAAACGCAAAGAATTACGATGAACAATTTCTAATTGCGGCTTAATATTTTTCTGATTTACATCTGAATAACTTGCTAAGGCATCTTCTAGCGGACCTAGCATTAACGTCAACGGCGTGCGAAATTCATGGCTAACGTTACTAAAGAAAATGGTCTTTGCACGATCAATTTCAGCTAGCGCTTCGGCACGTTTTTTTTCTTCTTCATAGGATTGGCTGTTCGCGATGGCAGCCGCTATCTGACTCGAAACAAGTTCAAGAAAACATTGATAGTTCTGATCTAATTGACGAAGCGGATTAAGCCCTGCTACCAGAATACATGTTTTGCCAGTTTTACCAGATAATGCAATAGGCAAAACAATTGCTTTTTCAGGTGGTATTTGTCTAGCTCCCAGCGGAAGATGATTTGACATTGTTTTAAGATTGGAAATATAACATAAACGGTTCGTGCGGATCGCTTCAGCAAATGGCCAAAGTGAAACATTGTCAAGAGCAATGGATTCAGGCGCTATCTCGTGACCACGTTCGATGCTACAAACGCTGACTAAATTGGCAAGTTGTTTGTCTGGATCAATCACATAGATCATTGCAAAAGGAAAATCATGGCGGTTCGTTTCCAGAGCTGCAGTGCTAAATTTGCATGCATCTTGCCAAGTCTTCGCTTCTGCAGTCATAGTCGATAGTTCACGAAGCAGCGCCATTTGGCGTTCGCCAATAAATCGTTCAGTTTCATCTGTTACTGGGCAAAGAATACCACCAATGCCACCTTTTTTATTATCAGGAATGGGACTAAACGAAAAAGTGACATAGGTTTCCTCAGGAAATCCTTTACGTTCCAAGATCAAGCTGAATAATTCGTCGTAACTGCCTTTATCATGAATCATAGCATTTTCAACACGTGGAGCAGCCTGATGCCAGACTTCAGGCCAGACTGCTGGTGCAGACTGCCCAAGAGCCCAAGGATGTCGGTTATGAAGAAAATCTCCATAAGCATCATTGTAGAGATTAATAAGTTGTTCGCCCCACCATACAAACATCGGTTGGCGTGCGGTCAAAATAATATGTACACACACCTTAAGCGCTTCAGGCCACTGCTCAACAGGTCCAAGTGGTGTTTTGGTCCAATCGAATTCTCGCATTCGTTTGGCCATTTCACTATCACCAGGAAAAAGTAGCATTCGTTTATTCATGTAAATTATCTCCATACTCTATTTATTCGGGAGTCATAATCAAATCGACACATACCTGAAAATAGAGTCAATTTTCGAATCGAATTTTACGTTTAAAAACGAAGTAATTCTTAACGAGTTCAACAAGTGATTTAGCCTGCATTTTTTCCATTAGATTAGCTCTGTGCATTTCCACTGTTGAAACCGATATTCCTAATTCATTAGAAATTTGTTTATTAATTTTACCTGCAATGATAAGCTCCATTACTTCAGTTTCACGGCGTGTTAATTGATAGATTAAATTGCTGGTTAATAATTTCTTATACTCGCTGGTCAATTGTATATCGTATGCTAATGCTTGTTGAACGCGTTCTAATAGCAGTTGGCTATTAAAAGGTTTGGTAAAAAAATCAAAAGCGCCTTCTTTCAAGGCTTTTACCGCCATGGGTATATCGCCATGGGCTGTTATAAAGATAATTGGCATGTGGTTATTTTTATTTAACATTTCTTTTTGTAGATCCAAACCGCTCATACCAGGCATGCGAATATCAACTACCAAACATCCTTGTTGTTTTAGGTCGAATTGGGTAATAAATTTTTCAGCGCTAAGAAAAATTTCAACATTCAATTTAGCTGACTTAAACAAATCAGCGAGGCTCTCGGCGATGGATGCATTATCATCAATAACATAAACTGTGGGAGTATATTCAAGCATAATTTATGTTAGTTAACCTTTTTTATTCATCTAGTGTAGCAAATCATACTATAGTTGTACTCGTATTTGCAATTTCATGCGGGCCATTAAGCAGTCTAAACCTATGGTAAACCCCATATCGATTTTCCCTTCTTAACCTAGGGAAAACCATACTTTTATTATGAGCTATGACTTATATATAATCACGTTCGCTTTAATGCAGGCTTTTGTTTTGGCTACGGCAGAGGAATGCTGTGCATCTGTTTACATAACGTCCGTTACAATGAAGCAAGTAAATAAATATGATCGCAAATATTAATATTCAAACAATATGGAAAGATAAATATATGCAGGAATTCGCGCACAAACCATGTTATTCATCGCTACAGAGTCAACACTGGTGTTCTGATGTCACATATATTCCAACAGATGAAGGATGGTTGTTTCTAGCAGTAATTATGGATTTCGATTGTGGTAAAATTATCGGTTGGTCAATTTCAAATCAGCTAAATGAATCTAACATAGAAGCGATGCGTATGGCGCTAGTTAAACATAAGATCCACAGTGAGCTATTACTGCATTCTAGCAGTGTATTATTATATGCTTCAGAAAATTTTAAGCTTTTATTAGAGCAGCAAGGCATCCAATGTGGTATATGCCAAGAAAAAGATTGTGCAGAGAATGTGGCAATGAAAAGTTTCATGAGTACAATAAAAAAACAATGGACCTATCCTGTGCATTATCGAACTTGCGCTGAAGCTAAAAAATCTATCATTGATTACTTAGAAACATTTTATATTTAAAAACCGCTAATATGTGGTTTGGAAATATCATCTTGGTCGAATGAAGCATCCCTAATGGCCAAGGTTTTGGACAAATCCCTGAACTTTCAGACTTTTTCTTTTTTTGCAAAAAGTTTCTTGCACCGCAAATGACTTTGTGAAAAACCATATTCTGGACTATATATAAGGTCACACACGCAATATATTTTTGGATAAGTGCATGAATTTTAGGAATTTACTGCGAACGAAGCCCATTGCTGAAATATCTGATCAAAGTTCTGGTTTGAACCGTGTTTTAACAGCATTTCAATTAACTTTATTTGGTATTGGTGCGATTGTCGGTGCAGGCGTTTTTGTATTAACTGGCATCGCCGCAGCAACAAAGGCCGGTCCTGGAATAGTCTATTCATATTTATTAGCCGGCATGGCTTGTGGTTTTAGTGCACTGGCTTATGCAGAATTAGCAGCCAGTATCGGTGGTTGTGGCAGTGCTTATGGCTATGCGTATGCAGGCTTAGGTGAAATTATAGCCTGGATCATCGGTTGGGATTTATTATTGGAATATGGTGTCTCATGTTCTGCTGTTGCAATTGGTTGGTCTGGTTATGTGCATAATGTATTGGTAGCAATTGGTATACATTTACCAGATTTTTTAATTAAGAGTCCCAGTGAAGGCGGCATTGTAAATTTACCAGCGGTACTTATTATTACCGGAATTATGACGCTACTTACCACTGGTGTGCGACACAGCGCATGGTTTAATACTATAATCGTTAGTATCAAATTATTGGTGATTGCACTCTTTATTGCTGTAGCTGCATTTCATGTTAATCCTGCCAATTGGCATCCATTTTTACCTTTTGGTTGGCAAGGAGTTGCGGGTGGTGCGGCAATAATCTTTTTTGCCTATATCGGTTTTGATGCCGTATCGACTGCCGCAGAGGAAACTATTCGTCCACAACGCGATTTACCCATTGGGATTATTGCTTCATTAGCAATTTGCACAATCATCTATATGGTGGTTGCCGGTTTGTTAACAGGTATTGTGCCCTATAATACTTTGAATGTGAGTTCGCCTGTATCGCATGCGTTATTAGCGATTGGCCAGCGTGGTGCGGCAGCAGTAGTTGCAGTCGGTGCAATTGCGGGCTTAACGACAGTTATTTTAGTGATGTATTATGGATTGTCTCGAATTATGTTTGCATTGTCACGTGATGGTTTATTACCGCGCGTCTTTTCACATGTGCATCCACGATTTAAAACACCAACGCCTGCAATCATCATCACTGGAACCATCATGGCAATTATTTCTGGTTTTGCACCAATTGCTGGAGTGGCAGAAGTGGTGAATATAGGAACATTGGCCGCATTTGCTTTGGTTTGTGCTGGTGCAATTGTTTTACGCTATACAAAGCCAGACATGCCACGACCGTTTAAAACACCATTTAGTCCATGGATCCCATTACTCGGTATTATTTTCTGTGTCTATTTAATGTTTCAACTACTTGCATTTACCTGGACAGTATTTTTAATTTGGACCATTGTTGGTCTAGTGATTTATTTTGGTTATGGTCGTAAGCATAGTTTAATTAATTAAACACTAGCCTTACTATTGCTAACCGATGTCAATGGTGCATTTAGCTTCTTAACGCGAGCATAATAAACTAAAATACAGAAGCTAATTACCCCTAATATTGCTGCAGCATAAATAGGTGTATTGAGTCCCCAATGACTTAATGGTCCTAAAAGCAATGCCGTCACGCCAAACGATACGGCGCTGATTGAGCCGGTAATGCCCATAATCCAACCTTGCGCACGTTCATTTATTGCATTAGAAAATAAAGTTAAAATTAAAGTATAAGCAAGCACATTCGCTGCCGACAAGCAAAAACCAAGATACCAAAGTGCGTTTTCGTTTTCGATAAATCCAATTAAAAATAACAAGATAAACAATACCATTGTTGAATAGACACAAATATATATCTCGTTTTTAAAAATTTTAAGAGATAAAGGAACCAATACTAAAGAAGCAAGCACAAAACCCACTCCTGAAAATGCTAAAAACATTCCTAGATAAAGATTTGTATAGTGATAATTTCTTTGCATGATCCAAACAATGGTTTGCGCATAAAATCCCCAGCAAAATTGAAAAAATAATAGTGCAAATGATAATATAGATACAGTTTTATTTCTGAATGCGTCAATAAACAAATGTAATCCTTTATGCAATTTTATTTTCAAAGATTTATTTGGCTGTATGGTTTCGTGAAAGAAAAAAATTAATAGAAATGCATTGGCGAGGGAAAATAAAGCGCCAACGGTGAAAGGCGTGGCAAAGCTAAACCGCGCATGTATTTGTGAATCTGAAGTGATGCCACCAATCATAGGGCCAATAATTGCGCCTAATGCTGCCGCCATGGTGACAAAGCTTAAATTGATTGCTTTGTTGGTGGGTGTACTCACATCAGCAATAGCTGCTTGTGCAATGGGTTGGCTGCCAGCACAAAACCCACATATTGCACGCCCAGCTAATAATGTCCATAAGTTATCGCTACCAATGCCCAGCACCGAAACTTGGTAACCGACTGTAGTTCCTAATAAACAAAATAATAATATTTTTTTTCGACCATATTTATCTGATAAATCACCAAACAATGGCGCGCCCAAAAACATGAAAATGGGATATACAGCTAAAGCCATACCATAATAATAGCTTTGTTGGTTCAGCGGAATATCATTCAGTAAACCATTTGCAGGGTCAAAAAATAAAGGTGTAAATATGGGGAAAACCAAACATATTCCCAGCACATCTAGTAATATGATTAAAAATAAAGGAAATATGGTATAAAAGCGTTTCATATAATCCATATTCATCCTCCTTATTTTTAAATATAGCGTATACTAAAAAAGTATAGTTATTAAAAATATAAAAGATAACGAATAAATTTTATTTAATTTAAAATAATTAATACAGTTATAATGAGGTATTCAATGGTTAAATATTGGATCGGAACTTCTGGATGGACTTATGCGGATTGGTCTGGTCGATTTTATCCTGACGATTGCCCTAAAAATGCTTGGCTTAAATATTATGCAGCCAAGTTTAATACGGTTGAAATAAACGCCACTTTTTATCATGGTTTTAACGATGCGACATATGTTAAATGGCATGCACAAGTTCCGGCACATTTTAAGTTTATCATTAAAGCACCCCGTAGAATTTCCCATAGATAAAATATTAAAATTCTTGATAAACGAGGGTTGGAAT
>CAYSGV010000075.1:0-10604 GCA_964430685.1 uncultured Gammaproteobacteria bacterium | reverse complement strand
AACAACTCATAATATACGCCACTAATGCGAAGCAGCTTAACGATTATGCGCAAAGAGCGAAACAATGTGTTGCGGAGAATAGTTTATTTGCAAAAACATTGCAGCAATTGTATCCCCAGATTAGTGCTGCGCAGAAACAAGCGTGCAATCGTTTATCTTTTGTTAAATCATAAGTGAGGTGACAGGGATGTCTTACTATCAAAAATATGTAAAGGAAGTTATAGAGATATGTAATGAATCTATTGCGCGACATGAAAAAGAAAAACATAGTCATGGCAAGAATGATTGTAGTTATGAATGCTTCTACCGTGCATATTTGAACTGCGTGTTAGACCTAATTTTAACTGATGAGATCTGCAAGAATTTATTGTGGGCCTCAGAGCAAAAATATGCAACCGAATTAAAGAGTAGTATTATAAACCATAAAATTTCGTTTGTAGGAATTATTAAGCACTTGCGTCTCATTTTGCAAGATACTTCCCGGGGCTTTTGGATATTTGATATCGGCTTAACCAATGGCTTTCTATATGAGGTTTTAATTGGTGTAGCAAAATTCCTTAAAGATTCAGCGCTAATAAAATCTGCACAGATTAATAACAGAATGGGACAGAAGATGAATTTTCAATCTACAAGTAGGCATCATGCAGCGGTTCTTTTTCAAAAAACCATTCAAAGTAAAAATAGATTACATGCTGGCAGTGATGATGATATAAGCTCCAGTGACCGGGAGTTCATCGAACAAAATCAACCCGCCAAATTGAGAACATAAAAATATTGGACAACGTAAATTTATAAAAGTTCCATATTTTATTCTTTTTTTCAATTATTCGCGAATTATATGGTTTAACTTCGCTACATTTATATGGCCTCAACTATAATCCTATTATATATAGAGAGGAGAATAAATTATGGCTAGTTTAAGAGAGTTATTCAGACGTGAGCTGAATGAGCGGTCTGGCGCGGAATTAGCGCATGCTAGAGAAAACATTAAATTGTTGCGCAAAAAACAAGATGAATTTGTGGCTATTTTTGACCCTATAGCAAATTTATTCGAAGCATCAGATGATCGGAATAGGCTTGTCGATAAAACACAAGAAGAATTTGACAGAATCATTGCAGAAATGGAATTAGAAAGCAAAGCGCGAACAAATAGAGTAGCGCGCGTTGAAATAATAAAACGATTCAGAGAAATTGAGCAACTGCGCGAACAAATTGGCAGTAGGTATATGCAAGTTTTAGCACCTGAGTTAGATCATTGGTATGAATATTATAAACCACGTTATGAAGATGTATTTGGTATCCCAATTGAATCCTATGCTGGTGCACCTAGACCTTCTGCTATAGCACCAAAAGCATCTGCGCAAACAACTATTGGTACAGGGGAGAGAATAGTTAACTGGTTTAGAAGCGGTTGGAATTATGTTGCTGCAGCAGCTGTAGCAAGCTGGGAATATATAAGCCAAATTGTGTTGCCCAAGACAAATATAAGTGTGCCGGAGAAGGGAAAAGAAAAAATAGAAGATGCTGGGGCGGTATCGAATCAGCTTGATGCAGGGAATGCGGCTGAGGAAAAACACTTTTCCATGTTTCAGTCTTTTGAAACGGAGGGAGAAGGGTTACGCCGACGTGCTAAGAAAAAGTTAACAAGTGGAGCGACTGCAGTATCCGTTGCATTAGAAATGAAAGTATTAAATCCACATCAAAAAAAGATTGATGAAATGTTTGCACGTTTTGAACAACTAAAACTGGATATGGGAAAGTACGAAGGTGCACGTGATCGCATTAAACAATATGAAGCTGGGCTGAACGATAATTTTAAAAATGAACTTTATCGGGGGGTGCCAGGCGATGGGTTATCTACCCAACAAAAATATAATGCCGACGTTAAGTATGTGAATGATCCTGAGCAAATGCAAAAGCTCTATGCGGCCATACAACAATTAAGAGAAGATTTTAATCATCGTTATGAGACGATTATAGATACTGATAAACGACGCGAACTTGGACAGTGGTTGCGAATTTACGAATACGACGAACAAAAATTATTTGCTGCGATGTACAAAGCAGACCGTGATTTGCATAAATAATTTCACGCACTGCAAATATCTGAAGAAAGCCCTCATCCGCGGATGAGGGCTTTTACCCAACAACCGAATCTAAAATAATCCGTTTGCCAGAAAGTATTTGTAAATGTTGTTCTAGCGTTTGCATGCCATGTTGTGCCCCTGTTTGCATCGTAGAATAAATTTGCGCAATTTTATCTTCGCGAATCAAATTACGGACGGCGTTGGTGCAGATCATGATTTCATGCGCAGCCACACGACCACCGCCAATCTTTTTCGCTAAGGTTTGTGCAACAACAGCCTGTAAGGTTTCTGCCAAAAGCGTGCGTACCATGGCTTTATCCTGTGCAGGAAAAACATCGATAATACGATTAATCGTCTTGGCAGCCGATTGCGTATGTAACGTTGCGAATACCAGATGGCCAGTCTCAGCGGCAGTCAGTGCCAATTTTATTGTTTCGAGGTCGCGCAGTTCACCTATCAAAATAACATCCGGATCTTCACGCAAAGTAGCGCGTAATGCCTCATTAAATCCGCATGTGTCACGAAATACTTCACGTTGGTTGACAAGGCATTTTTTACTCTGATGTATAAATTCAACAGGATCTTCAATGGTAATGATATGCTGAGCGCGTGTGGTATTAATGTAATCAATCATCGCCGCTAATGTTGTGCTTTTACCACTACCCGTTGGACCGGTGACCAAAATGAGACCATTAGGCTTTCCACATAATGATTTCAATATTGGTGAAAAGCCGAGTTCATCTAAAGTAAGAATACTTGTTGCAATGGTTCTAAAAGCACCAGCGATACCTCGGTTTTGCTTAAAAACATTAGCACGAAAGCGTGAAACACCACCTATTTCAAAGGAAAAATCAACTTCACCGTATACTTCATAATGTTTTCTTTGTAGATCATTCATAATTGAGTAGATCAATTCCGTTATTGTTTTATTGTCTAAATCAGTACAATCGATACGTTGTAAATCACCATCAATGCGTACCAATGGCGGTTGTCCTGCGGATAAATGTAAATCGGAAGCTTTATTTTTAACGGAAAACGTTAATAATTCCTTGATATCCATCGTTCTCACTCCATGATAAAAAATTGAATTGACCCTAGTGCTTGGCATCATTGCACTATAAACTATTTGCATATATTCGGCGAAGATGGAGGAATTTAATGAGTGATATTAGCGGTCGGCTCTCGCAAGTCCGCGCTGAGATCGAAAAGGCAACGCATTTAGCTGGTCGAGCGCCCATGAGTGTTCAGTTATTGGCTGTGTCTAAAACAAAAACAGTAGACGATATCAAGCAAGCCATTGCAGCCAAACAAATGGATTTTGCTGAGAATTATGTGCAAGAAGCTCTAGGTAAGATTACTGCCTTGGCGTCATATAAAGATATACGCTGGCATTATATTGGCCATATACAGCGCAATAAGACACTGAAAATTGCAAAGTATTTTGATTTTGTGCATACGGTAAGTGACCCAATCATCGTTAAACGCCTTAGTGAACACCGTGCGCCATCAGCAACCCCTTTATCCATTTGTATACAAGTGAATTTAGAGGAAGATCTGAATCGGGATGGTGTTGTTGCTGCCGAAGTAGCGCAAATAGCACGTTATTGTGCGCAATTCCCGAATATTCGGTTACGCGGATTAATGACGTTACCGCATTTTTCAAGTAATGAGGAGCAGCGACGTATGCACTTTGCACAGCTGCGTCAGATGCTTGTGGATTTGAATCAACAATATCAATTACACTTAGACACATTATCAATGGGTATGAGTGATGATTATGTTGTTGCCATTCAAGAAGGTGCTACCATGGTTCGTATAGGGCGCGCTATTTTTGGTGAGCGGTGAAATAGCTACGAAAGGAGAGGAACAATGACTGAACACAGTGCAAAAATTGTCATTATTGGTACAGGCAATATGGGGCGCTGTTTATTACATGGTCTTGTGCGTAATGGTTACCCCCCGCAACTACTTTGGGGGTGTGATAAACATATTGAGCACTTATCACCGCTTGAGCCACTCGGTATCAATATCACAACAAATAATGAAGAAGCTGTGGCCAATGCAGATGTGTGTGTTTTTGCAGTCAAACCACAACATATGACAGCAGCGGTGATGCCGTTGGCAGAAACGCTGAAAAAACGGCACCCCTTACTTTTATCAGTCGCAGCTGGCATACGTACTGCTCAATTGGCAAAATGGTCTGAAATTAATTTAGCCGTAGTACGCGCTATGCCCAACACACCCGCTCTGATAGGAAGTGGAGCTACCGTTTTATTCGCGAATAAACACGTAAAGAACGAGCAAAAAGCATTAGCGGAGTCGATCATGCGTGGTGTTGGCCTAGTGCTTTGGGTTACAGATGAAGCACAAATGGATACGGTAACTGCATTATCAGGTAGCGGCCCAGCATATTTCTTTTATGTTATGGAAAGTTTACAAAAAAGTGCACAACAATTGGGTTTAAGTAAAGAGGATGCGCGTATTTTGACTATCCAGACAGCACTGGGATCAGCGCGTTTGGCATTGGAAACAGATGAGGAATTATCAACTTTGCGTGAACATGTCACCTCGCGTGGTGGTACAACAGAAAGTGCATTGGCCGTTTTGCGTGATGGCAATTTAGCTGAATTGTTTCAGCAAGCGTTAACTGCGGCAAAAAACCGTTCTGAAGAATTAGCAAATTTATTTGAGGAAAACAATGGTTAATGAATTACTAACGGGTCTACGCTATTTTATAGAGTTTTTTTTCGAATTTCTTTCGTTTATTTTTATTTTTAGATTTTGTTTAAAATTAGTCGACACCGATTATTATGATCCACTTTGGCAACTGACGAATAAGATAACAGGACCTGTAGTGAATCCTTTCATGCGCTTTATTCCATCTTATCGACACATTGAATCGGTAACATTGTTACTACTGTTTTTAATCAGTTTATTAAAAGTCAGTTTAACAGAATTTTTATTGACGGATGCTGTGCCTTTGCCTTATGGATTATTAATCTGGGGATTAATGGATCTAGCAAACTTGTTTTTAGATTTTATCTTTTTTGCAGTATTGATTAATGCAATTGTCAGCTGGTTATCAATAAGTCGCTTTCACCCAGCTTTTGAATTTGTAGAGCGTTTAACTTTTCCCATTATTGCACCGGTAAGACGTTTAATACCATCAATATCTGGTTATGATTTTTCGCCGTTAATCGTTTTAATTCTACTGAAGCTAATTCAGATATTTGTTATCCAACCGATAATGAACTATGGCATTGATAGAACTTTTTAAACAACAAATAGTAATTTTGGAAAAACCATGAATGTGCAGAAAATAGTATTAGCAACCAATAATCCTGGCAAAGTTTCTGAGCTGATGGAATTGCTTGCAGGGCTTCCCATTGAAATTATTCCGCAAAAAGATTTTGCTATTGCATCGGTTCCAGAAACAGGTACCACATTTGTTGAAAACGCAATTATTAAGGCACGTCACGCGGCAACTTTAACTGGCTTGCCAGCAATTGCAGATGATTCAGGAATTGAAGTGGATTATCTATTGGGAGCACCAGGCGTTGCATCGTCGCACTATTCAGGTAAAGAAGGTAATTTTCCAGAACATATTGATAAATTGTTGCAAGCCTTAGATGGCGTTGCGAGTCAGCAGCGAACTGCACGATTTCGCTGTACCCTCGTGTACTTGCGTCACCCAAACGATCCCGCACCGCTTATTGCACAGGGTTGTTGGGAAGGACGAATTTTAACCGCACGCCAGGGTACGCATGGCTTTGGTTATGATCCCATTTTTTATGTGCCAGAATTTGATTGTTCGGCTGCTGAATTAACGCAAACCCAAAAAAATCAGCTGAGCCATCGAGGGCGTGCATTGCGCGCATTGTTAACACAATTGACAAAAGAATTTAGTACATCGAGGGACCTATAATTTAGGAATAGCTGAATTGCATATTCTACGTAGCGCGTCCTGGAGCTTACGCTCCGTGTCCGCGGAAAACGAATATATGCATTGAAATTCGCGGACACAGCCTGCCCCGTACTCTTTTGTTACGGGGTCATCAAGATGCCCCTAAGTCCGCGCTACATGATTAAATATAGATTTGCTAATTAGGTGTAGAATTTCATGAAATTGTCCATTAATACATTACTTGAACAAGCGTCTAAATTGCATGAAGAAGGTGAAATAGAGCAAGCCAAAACAATCTATGAGACCATTTTGCAAGAAGACCCAGAACAAGCTGATGCTGCACATCAACTAGGCATGGTATATGTGCAATTGGCAAATTTTTCAGGTGCCATTTTATGGCTCAAAAAAGCGGTATTGATAAAACCGCAATCTTTAGTGTTTCGCAATAACTTGGCCAATGCGCTCTCGGCAACACAACAATTTGATGAAGCATTGATACATTATCAAAAAATGATAGCGATCAACCCACAGTATGCTCAAGCTTATAATAATATCGGCACGATTTATTATCGTCAAAAAGATTACCAGACGGCAGAACATAATTTTAAGCTGGCTTTAAAAGAAACGCCACAATATGCTGATGCTCATTATAATTTGGGCTTATGTTTTTTAAAACGTGATGAAATAGAAAAAGCCATTGAGCAATTTATCGAGACAATAACTTATAGCCCTAATCATATTGCTGCGCATCATCACTTGGCAAACTGCTTTTTTAAACAGCAATCATATGAATATGCGGTACGCGAATATCAGTTGGTATTACAACATGATCCTGACAATATAGAAATTAATTTTAATCTGGCCAATGTATTTTTGTTGCAAAAAAATTATTCAAAAGCCGTGGAGTTTTTTCAGCATGTTATTGACCTTGATAGCAACTATGTGGATGCCTATTATAATCTTGGTGTAATTTATGCGCTACATCGCGATGATGAACAAGCAATTATTTATTTTGAAAAAGTAATCGATTTTAATAAACAATACAGTGCAGCATATTATAATCTTGCGTCTATCTATGCACGTCATGAAGATTATAAAAAAGTAGAATATTATTATAAAGAGATCTTAAAACTAGAACCAGATAACTTCACGGCAAGATATTTACTAGGTGCGATTTCTGGTGAACAAACTCTGACTACAGCACCGCCAAATTATATACGCTCACTTTTTGATTATTATGCTGACCATTTTGAAGAAGATTTAATTAAAAATCTTGAATATCAGGTACCGGAAAAATTGCTAAACCTGATACAACCGTTGTTAAGCGCTCATGCCAGTTGGATAATTGTGGATTTAGGCTGCGGTACCGGGCTATGCGGTGTCGGATTGAAACCTTATGCCAAGCAACTTATTGGCGTTGATTTGGCGCCGAAAATGTTAGAAGTTGCCAAAGAAAAAGCAATTTATGATGAGCTCATCCTCGGTGATATGACAGATGTCCTCAACAATTATCAACAACAAATCGATCTCATCTGTGCGGGCGATGCATTTATTTATATTGGTGATCTAGATGCGGTAATTAAAGCTTGTGCTGCATCACTAAAAAAAGGTGGTTATTTATTGTTTAATACTGAAGCAGACGATAATGGGACCTATGCTATACAGCCTTCTGGGCGCTTTACACACCATGACAATTATCTCAAACAGTTAGCCGCAGATAATCAATTTTCCATTATGACACAAAAACGTGATACCATTCGAAAACAAAGTAGTAAGCCAGTAAGTGGTGATTTGTGGTTATGGCAAAAAATTTAGCGACCGTTGAAGCATTTGATATCCAAGGCTTTTTAAAGACGGCACCAAAGCTTCCAGGCGTTTATCAAATGTTTAATCGCCGTAATGATATTATCTATATTGGTAAAGCCCGGCGTCTACAACAACGTTTAAAAAGTTATTTCCAAAAAAGTCAAACGCACCCTAAAACTTGTGCCATGGTGCGTCAAATCCATCGTATTGAAATAACATTAACTCATAGTGAACAAGAAGCGTTACTGTTAGAAAACAGTTTAATTAAAAAACACCGCCCCAAATATAACGTGCTTTTTCGTGATGATAAAAGTTACCCTTATATTTTTATTTCTAAAAAAGATACGTTTCCACGCATGGATTTTTATCGGGGTTATCGCAAACAAGATGGTTTTTATTTTGGTCCTTATCCCAATGCTGGCTCTGTGCATGAAGCATTAAAATTATTACAAAAATTATTTAGACTGCGCCAATGTAGCGATACTTTTTTTAGTCATCGCACCCGTCCCTGTTTGCAATATCAAATTAAGCGATGTACAGCACCTTGTGTGGGCTATGTTACGCCTGAGGATTATCAACAAGATGTAAAAGATGCATTAATGTTTCTTGAGGGCAAAAAAGTTGCGGTGTTAAAAACACTCATGCGTCGTATGAATGAAGTATCAGAACGTTTAGACTTCGAAGCAGCCGCACGTTATCGCGATGCAATTATGCAACTACGACGCATGCAAGAGCAGCAATATGTTACTCGTGCACAAGGTGAGGCAGATGTTTTAGCGGTTGATCAACAAATGGGTATTGTTTGTGTACAAATGCTGATGTTTCGTTCCGGTCAATTATTAGGGAGTAAAGCTTATTTTCCAGAAGTAGTGATTGAAAGTAATTGCGCTGAAATATTAAGTGCGTTTATGAGTCAGCATTACTTAATCGCCGAAACTGGTGAATTATTACCGTCAAAGATACTAGTGAATCAAAATTTGCCCGATCGATTATTATTGGAACAAGTACTGTCTACACAAGCCAATCGTAAAGTACATATTGTTGACCAACCCAGAGCGGTGTTCGCGCGCTGGTTAGAAATGGCCAAAACCAATTTAACTCAGAGTTTAAAAACACATTTAGCTGATCAAAAACACAGTTTCGCTCGTCTAGAAGCACTGCAGGATGCATTGCAATTAGCTGAATTACCTATGTTGATGGAATGCTTTGATATTAGTCATACAGGTGGTGAAGAAACAGTTGCTTCCTGTGTGTGTTTTGAGCGCGGTGCACCGCATAAAATGCGTTATCGTCGTTTTATTATTCGCGGCGTCACGGCAGGCGATGATTATGCTGCATTGACACAAGCCATTTCCAGACATTATTTACGTTTAAAAACGCGCAATGGCATATTGCCAAATTTATTGCTCATCGATGGCGGTAAAGGACAATTATCTGCGGTGATGGCAGCATTAGAAGAATTACAACTCACACAAATGTGTGTGCTTGCTGTGGCCAAGGGACCAGAACGCAAGGCTGGTTTAGAGAAATTATTTATGCCGGGACGTGCTGAGCTGCATTTAGCGCCTGATTCACCGGCGTTACATTTAATTCAAGCCATTCGTGATGAAGCACATCGTTTTGCAATTACTGGACATCGAAATCGGCAAGCGAAAAAACGGGTCACTTCACCGCTGCAAAAAATAACCGGCATTGGTGAACAAAGGCGTCGTGCACTGTTGCAATATTTCGGTGGTTTGCAAGAAATTACGCAGGCCAGTGCAGAAGAAATCGCCAAAGTACCTGGTATTAGTCTCAAACTCGCTAAGTCTATCTATAAAATGTTACACGAAGGTGTTTGATATTATTTAAAATTTGATAGGGGCTGCCGTTCTGCTTGACTGGTAGAACCGCTGAGATTGTCTATTTTGGCATCACGATAAAAACCATGTTGCTGATATTCTAGTTGGTGATTGGTTACGGGTGCTGCGTCTTCATCGCGACGAGGACCAACTGCATAACGATAGATGGCTTTTACTGCGGGCGATAGCAAATAACACAGCACACCTAATAATATAATGGTATTGATAATGGGGATTATACTGCCTGCCACAAAAAGTGTTGGCTGTGTGTTATTTGTTTGTGTTGCATTGTTTGAATGAGCTGATGGTGGCAAATAAGCAATGCGTGTTATATTAAATTGTGTACCTTCGTCAACAAATTCATGCATATGACCTGGTAAAGCTTGCATGATCTGAGCTTGCGGCTCGATTTTAAAATTTTGCAATGAATGATGTTCATGATCAACTTCTTCATTGACCAGATAATTGTTTTTCATTAAAAATCCATTTTCGCTTAATTCAAAAATCGATAATCCGCGTAATTGCGCAACAACTGCAGCTCTATCTTGATAAGCTGTTTCGATTTGTTTACGTCGAAATTGATATAACTCTGGGCACAGTTGTTTCATAACTGGTTCAGGATAAAATTGTTCACGAAATGCATCTAATTCACATTCACGCACTGATGCTGGTGTGGCAGGATAATCATTCAACAATGATTGCAAGTGAGCATGACTTTCAAACAATGCTTCCGCAGGGTCAGTAATTTCATAATATTGTTGTGGTGGTTTTTGACATAATAATTTCATGTGAATAGTTTTTCGATAAGTGGTTAACATACGTGTTACCACTTCACCGTCTTTTAAATAATGCTTACTTGCCCATCGGCGCAATGTACGTTTGGGGGTAGTATTGTCTGTAATTACTGATTTTAATGATTCGGGTAAATCATGACCTTCATTTTGACTTAAGTCAGTGAATAATGTT
>CAYSGV010000074.1:0-10606 GCA_964430685.1 uncultured Gammaproteobacteria bacterium | reverse complement strand
GTTGCGCCGCATGTCGCGTGTCGTGGCACAAATTAATGCGCTTGAGCCTTCATTGGGCGCGCTATCCGATGCAGCATTGCAGGCAAAAACAGCCGAATTCCGGGAGCGATTGCAAACCGGCACTTCATTAGATGCCATTTTACCCGAGGCCTTTGCGGTGGTGCGGGAAGCGAGTCGACGTACCCTCGATATGCGTCATTTTGATGTACAGTTAATCGGCGGTATGGTTTTACACGAAGGACGCATTGCCGAAATGGGTACAGGTGAAGGTAAAACGTTGGTTGCCACCTTAGCCGCCTATTTAAATGCGTTACCCGGTCGCGGACTCCATATTGTGACGGTGAATGATTATTTGGCCAGACGTGACGCAGAATGGATGGGGCCAATTTACGATTACTTAGGAATGAAAACGGGTGTCGTCATTGCCGGCATGACCCCCATGGAAAAGCAGGCAGCCTATCGAGCCGATATCGTCTATGGCACCAATAATGAGTTTGGTTTTGATTATCTACGCGATAATATGGCACTCAGTTTAGACGAAAAAGTACAACGTGAATTGAATTTTGCCATTGTCGATGAAGTGGACTCTATTTTAATTGATGAAGCACGTACCCCATTGATTATTTCTGGTCCCAGTGATGAGAGTTCACAGCGCTACCAGCAATTTGATCAACTCGTACCCCATTTAAAGATGCAAAAGGATGCAGAACATCCCGGCGATTTCACTTTAGATGAAAAGACAAAACAAGCATATTTAACAGAGCAAGGTCATGAACGGGTCGAGCAGTTGCTTGTTGACCAAGAAATATTAGCGCCAGGTGAAAGTTTGTATGCGGCACATAATGTATTGCTCCTACATTATTTACATTCCGCATTACGTGCACATTTCTTATACCATCGCGATGTTGATTATATCGTTGCCGATAAACAAGTGGTCATCGTCGACGAGCATACGGGTCGTACCATGCCTGGGCGGCGTTGGTCTGATGGTTTACACCAAGCGGTTGAAGCAAAAGAACATGTATCCGTCATGCCAGAAAATCAAACATTGGCATCGATAACGTTTCAAAATTATTTCCGTTTATATAAAAAATTATCGGGTATGACCGGTACCGCAGATACAGAGGCTTATGAATTCCAACAAATCTATGGTCTAGAAGTCACTGTTATTCCAACCAACAAGCCAGTCTGTCGTATCGATAATTCGGATCTCATCTATTTAACCAAAAAAGATAAGTTTGTATCCATTTTAGAAGATATTAAAGCTTCGCGTGAGCGGGGACAGCCTGTATTGGTAGGAACGGTTTCAATCGAGACATCAGAATTTCTATCTCATTTGTTACAACAAGCATCCGTACCGCATCAGGTCTTAAATGCAAAATTTCATGAACGTGAAGCACAAATTATAGCTGAAGCGGGTCGTCCAGGTACCATAACCATTGCCACCAATATGGCGGGTAGAGGTACGGATATTGTTTTAGGGGGCAATTTAAATGCTGAGCTCATCACCTTAAAGCAAAACCCAGATGTAACGCCTGCAGATATTGAAAAAGCTAAAGCGGATTGGAGTGCGCGACATCAACAAGTAGTTGCGGCAGGTGGTTTACACATTGTTGGCACCGAACGTCATGAATCTCGGCGTATTGATAATCAGTTACGTGGGCGCTCGGGTCGTCAAGGCGATCCGGGAAGCTCGCGGTTTTATTTATCTTTAGAAGATAATTTAATTCGTATCTTTGCATCGGATCGTATTGGCATGCTGATGCGGAAATTAGGCATGCGCGAAAATGAACCAATAGAACATGCGATTGTAACTAAAGCCATTGAAAATGCACAACGCAAAGTTGAAGGACATAATTTTGATATCCGTAAACAGCTGCTTGAATACGATAATGTAGCCAATGAACAACGACAAGCAATCTATCGCCAACGTAATGAATTGCTCGCACAAGAATCAATCGCTGATACCATAAGTAGTATTCGGCAAGATGTTGTTACCAGTGTCGTTGACCGTTTTATTATACCGCAGAGTTTTGAAGAGCAATGGGATTTGCAAGGCTTAGAACAGGCTTTAGTGCAAGATTTTACTTGTGGTTTACCTATTCATACTTGGTTTGCTAACCAAGAAGAATTTACGCCAGATATGGCAAAAGAGCGCATACTGGATGCCCTTATACAGATTCATCAAGGAAAAGAAGAACAAATTGGTAGCGATGCACTACGTCAATTCGAAAAAACAGTAATGTTGCAAACCTTAGATAGTTTATGGCGCGAGCACTTAGCTGCTATGGATCATTTACGTCAGGGCATTCATTTACGTGGCTATGCACAAAAAAATCCAAAGCAAGAATATAAACGAGAAGCATTTTTATTATTCGCTGATTTAATAGAACGACTAAAATATCAAGTGATTAGCTACTTAAGCAGTGTAGTGATTCAAACACAAGAAGCCGTAGAACAAGCAGAACAAGAGCGTTTACAATCGCAACCAGCAAATATGCAATTTTTACATCAGCCAATGAGTGAAATTGCCATGCTCGAGCGTGAACTATCCGTTGCTGCAAACGCAACAGAACCACAAGCGCCATTGAAACAGCAACTGCCAAAAGTTGGTCGCAATGACAGTTGTCCTTGTGGCTCCGGTCGTAAATATAAAAATTGTCATGGCGAAATTTAGTTAGATTAGTGATGGATGCGTTACAGGTAGTCGTTGGCTTAGTTTTTAATTCACTTGGGCAAATACTGGTGGCATTGCGCCCGGAAGGCAAGCCATTAGCCGGATTATGGGAATTCCCGGGTGGAAAATTATTGGCAGGTGAAGATCCTTATCTGGGTTTGTGTCGTGAATTGCATGAAGAAGTTGGCATCCAAGTGCAAAAAGCACAACAATGGCTACAATTAGCGCCATTATCAAATTCCAAAATAACCTTGGATGTATGGAAAGTTATTCATTATGATGGTGATGCATATGGTCGTGAGCAACAAATTATTCGTTGGCTACCACCCCAGTCATTACGTCAATTGAATTTCCCACCAGCCAACGAGGCAATTGTCGCAAAATTATTAGGCGAAATTTAAAGTTAAAAAAAATGGAGATGTCCATGCATGTACATATATTGGGTATCTGTGGCACTTTTATGGGTGGGGTCGCCATACTAGCGAAAGAAAAAGGTTATCAAGTTTCCGGTTCGGATGCGGCTGTTTATCCACCCATGAGCACACAACTTCGTGAACAACAAATTGATTTGAAAGAAGGTTATTGTGCTGAAAATTTACTACCCAAACCAAAGCAAGTAATTATTGGCAATGCAATGTCGCGTGGGAATCCGGAAGTCGAGGCGGTACTTGCACAAAATATAGCTTATCAATCTGGTCCGCAATGGTTGGCGGAACACATATTAGCAGACCGTCAGGTATTAGCGGTTGCGGGCACACACGGTAAAACGACAACGGCAAGTTTATTGGCATGGATACTCGAAGTCGCAGGTTTACAACCTGGTTTTTTAATTGGTGGGGTGCCAAAAAATTTCGGTCTTTCGGCAAGACTTGGTAAAGGAAAATATTTTGTTATTGAAGCAGATGAATATGACAGTGCGTTTTTTGATAAACGATCCAAATTTATACATTATCATCCACATTGTGCAATATTAAATAATCTTGAATTTGATCATGCAGATATTTTTCCTAACTTAGAAGCCATTCAATTACAATTTCATCATTTACTTCGCACGGTACCGAATAATGGGTTACTGGTTGTAAATGGTTCGGACCATAATTTAGCTGAAGTCTTGCATATGGGGTGTTGGACACCAACAGAAACATTTAATGGTCAAGACAATCAAGACTGGCATGCAGAATTAATCAACGCCGATGGCAGTTCTTTTAAAGTATATTGGCAAGATACATTATTTGCTGAAATTAATTGGTCATTATTAGGAATGCATAATGTGAATAATGCTTTGGCAGCTATTGCCGCTGCACGACATGTGGGTGTTGAGGCAAAACAAATCGTTGCGGCATTAGCAAAATTTTCTGGAGTGAAAAGACGTTTGGAAGTTCGGGGTGAAATCAATGGCATTAAAGTTTATGATGATTTTGCACACCATCCAACCGCTATTGCAACCACTTTATATGGCTTGCGCAAGCATGTTGGTTCAACCCGTATTGTTGCGGTAGTTGAGTTAGGTTCTTATACCATGCGTACTGGTCATTATGGTGGCCAAATCTATTCCGCTTTTGCGGCCGCTGATCGTATCCTATTTTTACAACCTAAGGATGCGAATTGGGACATTCATCGCGAAATTTCGCAATTAGATATAACGGCACAAGTATTTGCAAATGTAGAAGCAATTGTGAAAGATTTAGCTGAGAAATCAACAACCGGTGATCATATTTTGGTCATGAGTAACAAAGGTTTTGATGGCATTCATGAAAAATTACTCTATGCATTAGAACAAAAACACAGTGATAGTTAGATTAAAAATGATTAACTAATAAAATATTTTTCTCAAGGTTTTGTGAAGAAAGTAGTTTAGGATGCTAATGTTAAAAATAATAAAATAACGATGGGGAAAGATAATGGGCTTAGGTATTTATTTTTTAACACCGGAAGAAATCGATAGCATTGTCTGCGATTATTACTCGCCCGAACGTTGGTTTGTTGAGTTAGTCAGAAAACATCATTTAACTGAGCAGAAACGACAGGTGCTACATCAGTTGAATCTTTCGCAATTAAAAAAGAAGTATTCATGCCTCAATAGTCTTGAGGATGAAGCCTTGATTAGTCTGTTAGCTAAATGGAATTTAGCAATTACCCACGACTTATATGTTCGTACTGTCGGCTATCGAGCAATAAGTTGGGGTATGGCGCTGGGAAAAGCGAGTTTTATATTTAGTGGTGGAGAGTTCATTGGTGGAATGCTTTATCCACTGATGGTACCGATGATTGCTGCTACCGCATCATTTTTTGCTGGTTTAACGAATTGGGCTTGGTTAATTGCATTATCAGCTATTTCAGTAACACCACTGGGTCTTGCTGTTTCGGGTGCAGTCGTTGGTATATTACTCGTAACCATCTATGCAGCGGGTTGGCTATATTCGAATTCTGATAAAAAAATTAAAGAAAATATTGGTCGACAACGATTAAATCGAAAACACGAATTACAAAATGATCCGCACCTTGTTCCAGAATTAGATGCGGATTTACCCACTCGTGAAAATACATTAGCCATCCAAACGGGAAAATATTTAGCAGGCGTATCCTCGACTGATATTG
Organism: uncultured Gammaproteobacteria bacterium; assembly: GCA_964430685.1. GTDB lineage: Bacteria > Pseudomonadota > Gammaproteobacteria > CAYSGV01 > CAYSGV01 > CAYSGV01. The sequence goes on along the minus strand of CAYSGV010000074.1, from coordinate 5,331 downwards.
ATGAAGCTCATTTTAATGATCTGGCGCCCCTCACCGCGATTGCGACTACATATGTTGATTATCCGTCTACTGAACGAGATTGGATATTTTCGCAAGCGAGTCGTGCTGCACGAGGAAGCCCCATAGGATCGCCCTTAACAAATCGTTCGCTCTATTCATTGCAATTGGATGACGTAGTAAGCGCAGATTCGCTTTATTCGCCAATTAGAACACGTGGACGTAATCAGGAAGAAGCTCGAATAAGAGCGCAAAATTATGAGTTGGCATCGGAAAATGCACGACATAGAGAAATACAAGAACAGTTGCTAAGACAAGTTACAGCTTTGGGTACTAGGGTAGAAATGTTAACGCATCATATGAGCGCAAGTTGTCCTGAACTTGTTAGAGCTGATGCGACCTCATCTTCGCTTGTTGGGCAAGCAGCTCCAGTGATGCCACGTCCTTTGTCCACACCAGCGGTATATTCGGTAGGTACAGAAGGCTCTTCTGATCCATTCCCACCGGATAGTTTTTGGGCGCCCGACACCAGATTTGGTCGGCGAATAGCAGAGCCGCCAGCGCAACCTTACGTACTACCAGCGCAACAGTTCTATTTACCCAGTTTAATATCTTTTGATTGAATCTAAATTCGGCAGTTGGTCGTATTAGCAATCATGATTCGCTGACGAATTTAGCTTGATGCATGCAAAACAAACATATCGAACAATTAGTGTTGTATCTTGGTTAGAACAATATTAAGCGTTTGTTCAAGCAGATTTATTTAATGAATAATTTTTTTGTTAATAAAAATTTCAGAACTGATTTTTTTTGATGCATTCACAATTTTGAGTAGTGTTGAAAGATACATCTTAGCAACCATTGGGTCGATGTCTTTAAGATCGGTTTCCATTGCAGATTCAATTAAAGCTTCCGTACATTCTAAAGATTGTGTGAGTGCGGTAATTAAATCACCTTGAGAAGCATCGTTAAATTCTTCTCGTGCATGTTCAGCCGTATTCATGAATGACCCTTTAGCGTTGTTAGCGAATAATTATTGAATATGATAACTTTTTTGCGATTTTCAGTCAATCTTAATTGCCTAAGTACATAAAACTCACTGAAAATATTGGTATTTTGCTGCATTTGGCCCATAGGTAGCTTTTGCGTATCATGCATTGAACAGAAGTGTCATGATTTGACTCATCTCAATCGCGCTCTATACTTGACTTGGTTTGTCTCAAGGACAGGGAGTAATCATATGGAACTTTCACTATTTTTGGCCAAGCTTATTGGCTTCTATTTTATCATCATCAGTGTCTATCTATTAGTTCGCTATAAAGAATTTGAAGTTTTGGCTAGAGACTTTGTTGCCAGCGCCAGTTTGCTTTTTATTGGAGCAAGTGTAGCAACAATTTTAGGTCTGTCGCTTGTTATTGGCCATAATATTTGGGTACCAGATTGGCGTGTAGCGATTACCATTATTGGTTGGGTTATCTTAATTAAAGGTTTAGTGCGGTTATTTTTACCCGATTTAGTTAAGCGTGTAACGGATGTATGGTTTACAAAAAAGATTTATACGATTGTCACCGCAGTTATTTGCATACTCATAGGACTCTATCTGCTCTATCATGGATATAATCCTGATGCAATGTATACACCCGCCATTAATTCTCCAGATATAGCTTAGATATTAAATTACGGTTGCGTTTCGACAATGAAACGCAACCGACAATATTTACATAACTTTTCGAGTTGATTTAATAAAAATTTATCATTTTAATGGTCGAATGTGTTTTTAGATTGAAACTAATTGACGGTTGAAGTGGTTTTTTTGACAATATGTCAATTATTATGCAATAATCTAATTAAATATTTATTGAGTTGTGTCATGAATCATTTATGCAGCAAACAAACTATTTCATTGCAAAACGCCGCTTCGGCGTGTGTTTGCCGCATTGCTTATTTTCAAATCCCATTCTATTTTGCCCAGTAAAATTGGGCAGCATACTATTTCATCTTACCATTTAATTTTATTTTAACTGCAAATGTAAAACAGAGTTTACGTTTGCCATTTAAACACTTTTTTAAAAGAGGTATACACTTATGAAAAATTTATTAGAAGGTCTTTTAAATAAAGAGGTGCCTATTCATGATACCAGCTTATCTTTAAATGCAGGTCGTAGGATGGGATCGGCACCGTTGCGAACCCATCTTTGGGTTGGTGCATCGGTGTTAACAGTTGGCGCAGCAGTTGCAATCACACATGATGTTTGGCAACGAAGAAAGGAACGATTAAAAACTGAAGGACAAGTCTCGTTGCCACCGAAAAAGGGAGTATAAAATACAAACATTCCCGCATGGTTTTTCATGCGGGAATTTTAATTCATACGTTTGTAATTTTTATTGGGAGCAAAAGTATTAGCAATTTTTAATGCAATGACTTTGGCTTATCTTGCACAACATACACATTGGTTGAGCCCGTTTTTAAGGTGCCATCGGTAGTTGTTGCGACTAGACTAAGTTGATAAATACCGCCATCATTAACAGGTAAGGTAATGGTTGGTTCTAATCCACTGAGTTGATAAAGGGTCTTATCATCTTTAATAATCGACCACTTTGCAGAAGTGATATCTAGCTTTGACGAACCTTCATGGAAATCAAAACCCAAACGTAAATTCTGCCCCGGAAAATAAGTAACGGTTGGGGTTAATGAATTCACTTTATAGAGTTTGACTTGATAGAATGGCATGAGATCTAAATAACTGAGCACACACCACATGATCGTTAAGATGGTGTATAAAGAAGTAAGCCATTCAACATAAGTTGACAGTTTTATATTTCTTATCTCCATGGACCATTACCCATTGGTTACTAATTGCTCAATTATAATAGAATTCTTAGGGTGAGCAAAGCATTATATATTTTTAACTTTTAGTCCATATTTAGATGCTGCCTCTAATTGTCTTACATCAGATGAGACAAATAAGTCGGTTTTATATTCTGCAGCACATGCAACATGTATGCTGTCCATCGCACGTATGGAATTATTTTCGAGTATATTTAATGCTGTGTGAATTGTTGGTGGTGTTAAATTGCAAATAAAAATATCCTCTAAGTCAGTTTGTAATGAATTTTTAGCAATATTATATTGCTGCAAATTGATTCTTTTTTCTCGCATGGAACGCATTAGCGCAGATATGATTTCAGGAATACAAATTACACTAACAGCTAGTTCTGAGGCGTGACTTAGAATGATATCAATTTCTTCACTACCATTTTCAGCTATGTAGCGTTTAGCAAGAGCAGAGGTATCAAAGAAGACCTTCATTACTTATCTTCCTCTGTACGCTCAGCTAAGATTTCCTTACTTAAAGAGAATCCTTTCACAGCCAGCTTAGGGCCAGGCCGTTTCCAAGATAGCTTCTTGTCTTCTGCTGGAATTAGCTTGGCAATAACTTTGCCGTGGCGAAGAATTGCTACACTTTGGCCTTCTTCAACTTGGTCAAAATAGGTTTTGGCATGCTGCCTAAATTCAGTAAAAGTGGTCGTTAACATGGTTTACGCTCCTTATGTACGTTTATGTACATAAGTGTACGTTTTATCTGGGATATTGTCAACCATGGCAGATTAAAGGTAGGTATATTTTTTTATAACCAATTTATATTTTATATGATGAATGAATGTCATTGCCGGTATATTTTATCTATTTAACTCAATGATGCGCCAGTAGGTTGTGCTTAAGGTACAAAAAGTTTGCAGTATAATGAACGGCGAACAGAATTTTTAAATATTATTTTTTAAATTCAATCGAAATTGTGACTGATGGTGGAATACCTATGTTAATGTCAAAACCAGTTATTTTAATATAAGGGTGATTTTGATATTTCTTTTTTAATTCTCGCATTTTATATATTATCTTGTTATATATATCCAAATTTTTATTTTGTTGAGTATCACCCATTTCTTCGGTTCGTTGGTTTTTGTTTTTTAATAATTCTGGGTGATAAATATCTGCCATTAGAGGCTCATTTGTAGATGCTGGAGAAAGTGTACTGCCATGTGATGTAGCATCTGAAATTTGTTGGGTTTGCGTACTATTAAATGGTGATTGGGCTTCATTTTTCTGTATTTGATAGATTTTAACGATCTGTTGGTTGATTGAAACTAGATCAGCAGAAAGGTCTTTTATTGAGTCTTGAAGATTTTTAGTTTGCGCTGAGATAGAAATTGGTAGAATTATTAAGAAATAAGCAATTAATCTTTTTTTCATATCTCCCTCAGATTAGTTAAGTTATTTTTTAATCCTTTTTTATCCATAAATAACGTCCACGATCCATAAAATAGCGGCGAACATTTCCTTGAACTTCAAAATATTTTTCGTAATCTGAATGATATTTATCCGACCAAAAAAACTTAGCTCCGTTTTTTATCTCTTCTATACATTCTGGGGAGCGGTCGGAGTAATTAGAATCTACTTCAACTGTTTCGTCTTTATAATAATCTATATCAACTATTTTTTTTCCACATTTTTTGAGAATCAAATCAAACAATTTTTTTAGAAAATTGGATATATCAAGGAGGAAAGACAGTGGTTTCATTAGCTAATTCCATTTATATGGCTGTCCCATAATATTGTGGTGGCCAGAGACAGAATCGAACTGTCGACACAAGGATTTTCAGTCCTCTGCTCTACCGACTGAGCTATCTGGCCAGGTGAGCTGCCAATTTAACTGGTGGGCAATTTGGAGTCAAGCATGCTTTGATGAATTTTTATAGTCTTGAACTCTATCGTTATATTGATATTGCTTGCACTTCGGTCAATTGCCATCTATTTCTGTATATATAAAATACGGTATCAGTTACCATGGAAAAATGGTTGTTGAAATCGAGTGGATGATTAAAGAGAAAATCCATGCAATTTTGCATACCGCATTAAACATTTACTAAAGGGATATTGGATGTTTGAAAACAGCAAAGTAAAGGATCAGCAAGGAACGCGAGATTTTTTAATAAAAATATCAAATTTAGATGCTGATGGCGTATTTGCTGCATTGAATACTTCCGGCCATGGCTTAACCGATACAGAAGTAACTGAACGCTTGGAACAATATGGCAAAAATGCCGTTGCACGTGAAAAACAATTGACGTGGTATCACTTACTCTTAAGCAATTTTAAAAATCCCTTCATTCTCGTGTTGGTTGTACTCGGCACAGTCTCTTACCTCACCGATGACATCAGTGCCACCATTGTGGTTTCGATTATGGTGGCTTTAAGTGTAGCGATGCGCTTCATACAAGAATACCGATCCAACCGTGCTGCAGAAGCATTGCGAACGATGGTGCGCACAAACG
>CAYSGV010000073.1:0-10664 GCA_964430685.1 uncultured Gammaproteobacteria bacterium | reverse complement strand
CAAGCAAGCCATTCTGCTGGTTTTCCTAAAGTAATACGCACCATTGAGATAATATTACTGTATCGCGGCAAACGTAAATTTGCTTCGAGCAATAAAAATGCAGTAAATGTCATATATATCCAACTGAGGAATAAAAAGACGATGCTGGGGAGAAAACCCGCTTTTGCTAGCGCTACGGGTAATGCCAACATGCCAGCGCCAATGGCTGTGCCACCGATGAGCAAAATGCCGCCAATGACTCTTTTATCAAACATTAAAATATCCTCATCTCATTTTCATTATTTACAGAGGCTCTTTTACTGCGCAATTGCAAAAAAAGACATATTCCCCTGTAGCAGTATTATTTTGATTACGATTGTACGCTTACTTCCTCACTAGGCGCCGTACTAACTAAATCCTCAGCTTTTTCAATAAGTTCGGCTGGATTGTTATAATTCGTTAAGCGATATTCTTTGCCACTGTGCAATGTAACCACAATATGGCCATACCCCATTATTTTGGCCATTGGACTTCTCTGTGCATCAATATCTGCAATATCGTTTAATCGATAACCTCGGTAATGCTTCGCGAATAAACCATATTCTTTTAAAAGGCGTTGATCAGTAAGTATTATTTTTTGTGCCATAAAAATATAAAATGAATAAAATGTCCACACGATGCCAATAATAATTAAAGTTAAACTAATATTATAAGCAAACTCAGCCCTATATATATAAAGAAATATTGAACCCAAAAATGCTAAGATTGGCGGTAAAAACACAACACGATTCATAGCAACTTCCGCTAGAATTTTCTCCCCGCGCAATAAAAAATTATTTTCAACATCCTTATTCATCTAAACCTCCTTTTATCTCATCACAAAATAACATTTGGATTTTAAATCTCCCGTCTCGCACATATCAGTGGCACAAATATCCCCCGCCTCCCCGCAACAAGTACGGGGTCGGCGACCCCTTTAAAAAGGGGGTGAAAAAATAAATATAAACTCTCCCCTTTAAATTAGATCAATTCTAATAATACTGCTTAGCCAAATATGCGTATTAGTTTAGCACCCTGACGAATGCCGCGTGGTAATTTTTTACCACGGTGTCCACGCTCGCTACGATAAGCCGACCAATCTTTTGGTTTTAAAGTAAATGAACTGGTACCCGCTTTAATTTCAATTGCATCCTGCTCATTCACAACTATTACACTTTGTAATACTTCAGCTGTTGACGCACCCTTTGCTTTGGGTAACGACACTATTTTATTACCCTTGCCGCGTGCCATGACGGGTAAATCCGCGGTGGGAAAAATCAGCAAATGACCACTATTGGTTAATGCAACAACCCATTGGCTCGAAAGATCATTAACCAACACAGGAGATAACGCTTTCGATTGATTATCCACTTTCAGCACCAGTTTACCACTGCGATTTTTACTGACCAATTCTTCAATGGGCGCAATAAAACCATAACCTCGATCAGAGGCTAACAAACAGTGTTCTTGCGCCGGCGCACACAAAACACCAACAAAATAAGCCTGTGGCGGTGTGGTCAACTTACCGGTTAACGGTTCACCTTGCCCACGTGCGGAAGGTAAGCTGAGTGGCGACAAAGTATAGGTTCGACCACTGGAATCGATAAAAATAGCAGGATCGAGACTGCGTCCGGGCACAGCAATCAATAATTGGTCACCGGCACGATAGCTTAACTTTGTCGCATCAATTTCATGGCCTTTAGCAACGCGCACCCAACCTTTTTCAGACAAAATGACCGTGACCGGTTCTTGGTTAACGATTTCTGTTTGGCTCAACACTTGGGCAGCTTCACGCGATACTAATTGCGAACGTCGTTTATCACCAAATTGTTTTACCAGTGCACTAATTTCTTCATGAAGAAAGTCTTTTAGCGAAGCTTCTGATGATAAAATCTTCTTTAACGTTTTTTGTTCAGCGATTAATTCTTTTTGTTCACGAAGAATTTTGCCTTCTTCTAATTTTGCTAATTGTCGTAATTTAATTTCTAAAATCGCTTCGGCTTGTATTTCCGTTAACTTAAACCGTTTCATTAATTTTTGTTTTGGTTCATCTTCATGACGGATAATAGCAATCACTTCGTCGATATTTAAATAAACAATGAGTAACGCATCTAATAAATGTAATCGTTGCTCTACTTTATCTAAACGAAATTGTAAGCGTCGTTTCAGTGTCTGCAATCGGAACACCAACCATTCTTGAAGTATGGTTAGCAAGCTTTTTACCTGTGGCCGCCCACTGGAACCAATCATGTTTAAATTGATACGGTAACTATGTTCTAAATCGGTGGTAGCAAATAAATGTAACATTAATGACTCGACATCAACCCGATTTGATCGCAAAACAAGCACAATGCGGGTGGGATGTTCGTGATCACCTTCATCACGCACATCTACTACCAAAGGTAATTTTTTTGCTTGCATCTGTTGCGCAATTTGTTCGACGATGCGTGCACCTGAAATTTGATAAGGTAATGTATCAATAATAACTTGTTCATCTTCGCTATGGTACGTGGCACGTAAACGAATTGAGCCGTTACCAGTTTTATAGATATTACTAATCTCAGATTTAGGAGTAATAATTTCTGCGCCAGTTGGATAATCAGGGGCAGGAATAATTTTATTAATTTCAGCAGCTGAAGCTTGCGGGTGTGTGAGTAAATGCAACAACGCTTTAGCCACTTCGGTTAAATTATGCGGCGGAATATCTGTTGCCATCCCAACTGCAATACCACTCGTGCCATTTAATAAAATATTGGGTAATTGTGCTGGTAATAAAGCGGGTTCCATCAAGGTACCATCAAAATTGGCAACCCATTCAACAGTACCCTGCTCCAGTTCGCCGAGCAGTAGATTGGCATAGGCTGATAATCGAGCTTCGGTATAACGCATGGCAGCAAAGGACTTCGGATCATCTGCAGAGCCCCAATTACCCTGACCATCCACCAGTGGATAACGGTAAGAAAAAGGTTGTGCCATTAGTACCATGGCTTCATAACAGGCGCTATCGCCATGAGGGTGGAATTTTCCGAGGACATCACCCACGGTTCGAGCCGATTTTTTATATTTTGCAGCACTACTAAGACCAAGCTCAGACATTGCATAGATAATTCGACGTTGTACCGGTTTTAAGCCATCGGCAATATTGGGTAAAGCGCGATCAAGCACCACATACATGGAGTAATCTAGGTAGGCCTTTTCGGCGAATACGGTTAAAGGCATCTTTTCGACGCCTTCCAAACTTAAAGCTTTTCCCTGGGACATGATTGGTTACACACTATTTTGTAAAAAAAGCAGTATATGGCAGAGCTTTGACTCATTTCAAATTTCTTTTTGTAATATGGATAACTTCGCAGTGGGTGCATCGAAATCCATCCGTCAAACTATAACTAAGGTCAGCTCACACTCTTGGTGCCACATCATTCAATGCTGCTGTCTGCTCAAGCTGCTGATAACGAGCCACGTTTTGCCGCCAAGGGAGTAAACAGTTGAATAATTGGCAGCGGTGTTCGGCTGCATGTATATCAACAGAATCATCTTCGATTTTGGCTTTTAGCCTGGAACGATGGGTTAAATCAAGATCCGATATTTCAGCTTCCCCACTATCAATAGCTAACATGCTCGACGCTGGTGTACGTTGACAACAACGTTTACAACAATTCCAAAGCATTGAACCTAATTTTACCCCCAAAGCACCCACAGCCAAAAATAGTCCCGTGGCAATTAACCCAAAGCCAGTATCAGCGATTGCAGCAATCGCCGTATGCGCGGCAAGGTAACTAAGCAAAGATTTCGCCATGGCGCTATTGAAGTGATCGAATATAAATGCAACCGGTGACCAACCGCATAAATGCAAGGTTAAACTAATCACACTTCCAGCAACTAATCCTAAAATCAAACCAACTACGATTATTTTCTTACGGTGCCGTTGCCAAAATGTTTGTTCTTTGATTCTCTCTGTTGGTTGTAATGGCATCAGGGTCTGGGTGATAGGTTCAACTACTGCTTGTTCTGTTCGCGTGCTTCTACTCGGTCGTATACTGTGTACTGCTTCATCATCGATATATGCATAAGGCAACTTTCTATCCAACCATTCTAAAAATACCTTAACGCCTAAGCTATTTTCATATGCATTTTTATAACTTTGTACTTGAGTGCGATAGTCTTGTATTCCTTGCTGTAATCTTTGTGCAGATGCGAGCAGTTGTGCATCTAAATCATTTGCAGGTTGCGACGATTCATTGGCCGCACGTATTTGTCGATGATACAGTTTAAGAGCATTTATTACTTCTGTAGGTAAACCCACATCCGTTAGCTCATCATAAAAATCAGCAAATTTCTTTGTAGTAGTCGCTATATCATGTGCGGTTGTTTCTATTTCTTGTGCCTGAACTGCTAGAGTCTTTTGCGCTTTTTTATTTTTGGGCAATATACTTCGTGCTACTTTTTTTAAATTACCAGTTACCGTTTGTGTAGCGGCATGTTTTTTTTCCTCTTCTTCTTGCTGTGTTTTAATTTGTGCCGCATGTAATCGTTTCAACAGCAATTCATAGTTTGCTAATGCAGCAATGATATTTCTACTCACTGTTACCAGTGCATTCTCATGCTGGTTATAATCTTCGCTTAGATTTCGTGCTTGTAACCTTAACTTTGCATCTAATTCTTTTTCTCTCTTGCGTGCAAACATATGTGCAGGCAGGTCGTTTACAATACCTTTCGGTAATATATAAATTCTGCATAAGCTAAGATTAATTAAAACCTGATGTAGTGTATTAGAATCAAATATATTTAATTTTTCATGCTGGTAAACACAAACAACCCAACCTGGTGCAAGCCATCCTTCAAGTTGATAAGAACGTTCTCTTAAATTAATTACATAATAACGAAGAAGTGCCACAGGTTGATTATTGCGCGGGTCAACATATTTATCGGTTATTAATCTTGTCAATGAACCCATTAGCGCCTCGTACCAACAAAACTCTTGCTGGTCTGCCGCGGTTAATTCGTTACGAACCGCTTTAACTCTACTAAAAAAATGTTCATTAAATGGAATATGTGTGCCATTTTTCAGAAATATATCTTGTTTGTTTTCCATGGCTATAAATATGATTGCAATTGCCTCGATTATTGCAATCTGATGACTTTTTTCCTCTTGTCTCAGGTAACCATTTAACCTTGTTAAAAAATCTACCGTGGAATTGGTATTCTGACCTTGTAAATAGTCAAAGACCATTTGTTGATACTGCTCAATTCTCATTTTTATCATTACCTCAAATTGTTAATGTGCGCGTTTTGCTCTATAAACTAAGAAATATGCAATACGTCTTTGCGCAAATAATCAATAACCGGCGTCGTCTCGGGACACACACCACGCCACAAATAAAATGCTGCAGCAGCTTGTTCAACCAACATCCCTAAACCATCAACACACATTGAAGCACCTAAAGATTGCGCCCATTGCAAGAATGGTGTTTGTGTTTTGCTGTAAAATAAATCATAACAGATTGGTTTTGATCGAAAGATTATCTCTGGAACAGACACATGCTCACCGTTTGCGTTTGCAGAAGTCGCGTGAATAACAATGTCAAAATCATCTGCTAACTGCGCAAATGCACAAGCGCGAATTCTGCCAAATGCTGAAAATCGTTGCGCTAATCCTTCCGCTTTTGCGAGTGTTCGATTGCTCACAATCAGTTCTGTTGGCTGCAGTTTCAATAACGGTGCTAAAATCCCGCGCACTGCACCACCAGCGCCAATCACCAATACTTTTTTGTGCATTAGATTAATTTGGACACGGGCTAAATCTGCAACCAAACCCACCCCATCGGTGTTGTCGCCATACAATTTACCTTGTGCGTTAATGAGAATGGTATTCACACTACCGGCAGTACTGGCTGTTTCACTCATTTGATCTATTAACTTAAATGCTTCGATTTTAAATGGTACGGTAATGTTTAAGCCCTTACCGCCACCGGTACAAAATGTGCGCAGCGCTGTGGCAAAGCCATCTTTGGGAACAAGGATTGCTTCATAAGTCATTGCTTGTTGTGTTTGCGCTGCAAATCTTTGGTGAATAAGGGGCGATAAACTGTGTGCAATGGGGTTGCCAAAAACGGCATATCGGTCAAGCACTATCGGATTGTTCATGGTAATCACTCATTTTATTTTGCCCCTTTTTAAAGGGGACTGACGCCCCGGACGTTGGAGGGGATTTTGGTCGATTTGCAAAAGTACTAGCATATGGTGGTTACCCCCCGCCTCGCACATGCTCGGCGCCCCCTTTAAAAAGGGGTATAAAATTATGGCCACATATACCTTCATTAATCATAAGGTCAATTTTACCATTTTGAGTTACAATAAAAAAATTTAACGGCCCATAAAGCGTATGAAACGACGAAACAGTATTAAAAATCGGCAACAAGAGATTCAGCTCTTTACACAGCGCACGCTGTTTATGGGTATTACCATGAGCGTTTGCATTCTTGTTCTTTTGACACGACTCATCTATCTACAAATCTATCAACACGGTATTTACACAACACTATCATGGCGCAATCAAGTTAATTTATTGCCCATGGGTCCTGCACGTGGTCTCATTTTTGATAGAAAAGGTGTGCTGCTTGCCGAAAACACGCCGATCTTTAATTTAGTGGTTGTTCCCAACCGTGTGCAAGATTTAGTCACCACGATTAAAGAAGTAGAAAAAGTGATCCCGCTACAACAAAGCGAATTAGATCAATTTTATCAATTAGAAAGCGAATCGCACAGTTTTGATGAAATTCCATTAAAAACACGCCTATCCGAAGACGACGTTGCTCGTTTTGTCGTTAATCAGTTTCGTTTTCCAGGTGTACACATCAAAGTACAATTAGCCCGTTATTACCCTTATGGTGCTGCCTTTGCACATTTACTCGGCTATGTTGGCCGCATCGATGAAAATGATTTAGCCCACATCGATAAAACAAACTATAAGGGCACGGAATCGATGGGTAAATTGGGTATTGAGAAGTTTTATGAAGAAAATCTACACGGTACTGTAGGTTTTGAAGCCGTAGAAACAGATGCGACGGGTCGCGCCGTGCGCACTCTAAAAATACAAGAACCGATACCTGGCAAAAATCTAACGCTAACCGTTGATGCAAACCTGCAATTACAAGCCATTAATGCACTCGCCGGACGACGCGGCGCTATTGTGGCCATTGAACCGCAAACAGGTGAAATACTCGCTTTGGTAAGTCAACCCGGTTTTGATCCAAATTTAATGTCACGCGGTATCGACCGTAATACCTATAAAACGTGGCAACAATCTCCGGAACAACCACTCTACAACCGCGCCATCCGTGGTCAGTATCCTCTGGCATCGACCATTAAACCGTTTTTAGCCCTGGGCGCATTGATGGATGATGTGGTCGATCCCAAAGATTCCATTAGTGATCCGGGCTGGTTTCGTCTGCCGACTGCCGCACATGTTTACCGTGATTGGAAAAAAGAAGGACACGGCATCGTCAATCTGTATAAAGCAATCATTGTCTCTTGCGATACTTATTTTTATGGGCTTTCAGTAAAACTGGGCATCAGTCGCATTGCACAAACTTTAAATCGCTTTGGATTTGGCGATTTAACCTATATTGATGTTGAAGAAGAATTACCTGGACTTGTTGCAACACCTGCTTGGAAACAGAAACATTACCATCAACCATGGTATTTAGGTGACACCGTTGTTGCCGGTATCGGTCAAGGCTATTTACTCACGACACCATTACAATTAGCGCATGCCGCTACGATTTTGGCAAACCGGGGTATGGCTTATCAACCCCATTTATTAAAAGCCACTGGTGTCGTCGCTAAAGATAATCCAGCTAATACCGTACCGGGCAAAAAAGTGATTGATACAGAACAGCAAAATTGGGATCTCGTCCTTGGTGCAATGAAAGAAGTTGTCGGCACACCACAAGGCACTGCTTTTGCCCGTTTTGGTGTTGCTCCGTACACTACCGCAGGTAAAACTGGAACCGCGCAAGTATTTAACTTAAAAGGTCGTGAACGCGGTTATGATCAATCAAAATTACCCGAATTTTTGCGCGACCATTCCTTGTTTATCGCCTTTGCACCGGTTGAAAATCCGCTAATCGCCGTGGCTGTAGTGGTTGAAAACGATAAAGTTTCAGCTCCCATCGTCGCCAGACAAGTCATCGATTTTTATATGCAAGAACAAGGGATAATGCCTATACCCAAACCAGCAGCGATTACTAGCCCAGCAACGACGACGACAGCAACTCCTACAGAGACGCCAGCAACAACACCCGCAACGACTACGGCAGCTAAGGTGAGCACATGAAAGCAATTGAATTAATCAGGCAACCACGTATTTTTATACGACAGTATTTTTCATTTAGTGGATCAATATTGTCACGCTTACATATTGATAAACCACTGTTAATTGGCTTATTTCTATTAACTATTTTCGGTTTAATTATTTTATACAGTGCAGAAGGCCAAAACTTAAAGCCAATCGGTCAACAAATATTGCGTTTATTACTCGCTTTTATATTGCTCATTGGGATTGCACAAGTTTCACCGCAAAAATATTTGAACTGGGCGCCTTGGCTCTATATTTTGAGTATTCTACTTTTGGCACTGGTAGCTGTGGTTGGTGATGTGGGTAAAGGTGCACAACGCTGGCTAGACCTCGGCATTCTACGATTCCAACCCTCAGAAATTTCTAAACTTATTATTCCGATGATGTTGGCGTGGTATTTACAGCAGCATCCATTGCCGCCAAATTACAAAGAAGTTGCTGTGTGCGTGTTGATTATCGCTTTTCCTACTTTTTTAACCGCTGTGCAACCTGATCTCGGTACCGCTATTATTTTATTAGCCGCCGGAGCGAGTGTATTATTTTTAGCAGGTTTATCATGGCGATTTATACTTTCTGCCGTTGGTTTGTTACTAGGGAGTTTACCGGTACTGTGGCTATTTTTGCATGAGTATCAGCGTGAGCGCATATTGACCTTTTTTGATCCTGAACGTGACCCTCTCGGAACAGGTTATCATATTATCCAATCCAAAATCGCGATCGGTTCTGGCGGTTTGTTCGGTAAAGGCTGGTTGAATGGTTCGCAAGCGTATTTGAATTACTTGCCTGAGCATTCCACTGATTTCATCTTTGCTGTCTGCGGCGAAGAATTTGGTCTATGGGGCGCTATTCTTTTACTTGGTTTATATGGCTTTCTCATCGGCCGCGGCATAATGATTAGCTTGTCGGCACAAGACACCTTTTCTAGATTGGTTGCCGGCAGCATTAGCATCACCTTTTTCCTATCTGTTTTCATCAATATTGGTATGGTGGCTGGAATTTTGCCAGTTGTTGGTTTACCTTTACCACTCATCAGCTATGGCGGCACCGCGATGGTGATAAATTTGTTGAATTTTGGTATTTTAATGTCGATACAGACACATCGTCGCTTAGTGGGAAATTAAGGGCGGTAAAGAATTTAGTCCATTTTATTTGAAGCATAAAATGGACTAAATTCTTTATAACGTCTTGTTAGTGAGATTTTCTAACCGTATCTGAGCATATAGCAGAAAATTCTTTACAGATCGGATAAAAGATCGAAAGGTTGGAATAATAAAAGGTTAATACATGGATTTTAGGAAATTGAAAAATAAATGGTTACGAAACATTTTCGTTTTGTGCCTGAGTATTTTTTGCACATCGGTTAACGCGATAACTGATTACGAAATCAATCGAATTCCATTAATACAAAAATTTATTCAACAAATGGTAAGCCAGTACCGCTTTGAAGAAAAAGAAGTGATGCAATGGTTACATCAAACACAAACAAAATCGGAAATCATTAAGACGATATCGAAACCATTAGAAAGTAAATCATGGACGGTTTACCGACATGCATTTATTACCACTGCACGTGTCAATGCAGGCGCTAGTTTCTGGGAACATCAGCATGAAACACTCATGCTTGCTCAGGAACAGTTTGGCGTACCGGCACGAATTATCTTAGCCATTCTGGGTGTTGAAACAAATTACGGCAAAAGACAGGGCGAGTATCGTATCCCTGATGCGCTGGCTACTTTGGCATTTTATTATCCTGCCCGTAGCGAATTTTTTTATGAAGAACTTAAAGCCTATATGGTGTTATCTCGTGAGCTACGCATATATCCCTTTGCCACAAAAGGTTCGTATGCAGGTGCTATGGGACAACCCCAATTTATGCCCACAAGTTATATGGATTATGGTATTGATTATGATGGTGATGGCCGCGCCGATTTAATGAATAGTACTAAAGACTCCATTGGCAGCATTGCAAATTATCTTAAAATGCATGGTTGGCGCAGGGAGCAACCCATTGTGACGCGTATCTTTTTTAAAAAAAATAAACAGATGAATCAGTTTGTACGTAGATATCAAAGCAAAACCTTAACTGTGGCACGCTGGCGAGCATTGGGCGCACAAGTTGCTCCAGAGCTCTCGGGCAAATTACATGGTCGCTTAATGGCATTCCCCATCAATGGACACAAAGAATACTGGCTTGCATTTACCAACTTTGACGTCATTATGACCTATAATAGAAGTCCGCTTTACGCGATGGCTGTTTATCAATTGGCACGCGAGGTGAAAGAAGAACGTA
>CAYSGV010000072.1:0-10737 GCA_964430685.1 uncultured Gammaproteobacteria bacterium | reverse complement strand
GTTGCATGATTGTTTCCTGGCTTTTGATCAATAATGGGTTTATCCAAAAATTTAATGCAGCGACTAATAGTGCTATTAAAACGCCAATAGTAAAACAAACTTTAGTCACTTGGTTGATGGAAATGCCCGCAGCTAACCACGCAACGATCTCGAAATCCACATACCACCGAGAGATGACTAATATAATCGCTATATACACCCCTAATGGTAACAAGAGACCCAAAAGCAAAGGAACTTGAATGAGTAATAGTTTCCATACTACAGAACCAAAAAGTTGATTGGTGGCAAAAGCACCGATATAACGGATAAATTGATTACTGATGAAGATAAACAATACGACAGCCGTAACCACGACAGTAGCAATGACAATTTCTTTTATCAGATTACGGGTAAATATCACTGATTTTACTCAAAATAAACTAAATAGACCTAAACATGCCGTTATTAAATTTCTTAATCTCTATATTATTAATATTGGCCAGTTCCTCTGCAGCTGTTGGTAAGGATTTGAATCCTCTTAAGGAACCGCTATTACTCAATTTCCTCTGCAAGATTTCTGTCTATTATATTAAAAGTTGGATATTATGGACTAAACTCATTAATCTGTCATGGGAAAATTCTTCTGAAGGATGAAAAAATAGGGGTATTTATGCAGTTTTTAACTTTACAAAGCCAAGCACTTTTAACACAGACTACAGATTGCATTGTGTTTGCCGTTGATGACAAGCAAGAATTAACGGCTGCGGGTAAAATTATCGACCGCCACAGTCATGGCGCGCTGAAAAAGTTTTTAGCCGGTGGTGATTTTATTGGTCAGCTAGGCCAAAGTCAGATTATTTATGATATTCCTAATTTGAAGGCCAACCGAATCCTATTAGTCGGTAGCGGTGATACACAAAAAATGCTACCTGGCCAATATGTGCAAATGGTTCAAGCAGCGACTAGAGCTTTGAACCTAACAAAAATAAAAAAGATCATCAATTGTCTCATTGAAGTCAATTGCAATAACTATGACGAACAATGGAAGCTACGGCAAATCATTCAACAATATTTCAATGTTAATTACCAATTTAATCAATTAAAAAGTAAGCCTAAACCACAGCCCGGCTCACTAGCAAGCATGTCTATACTTTGCAATAAAGATGAAAAAATAGCAAAAAAAACCATTGAACAAAGCGTTGCAATTGCTGGTGGCATAAATTTAGCTAAAGATTTAGCCAACTTACCCGCCAATATATGCACACCTACTTTTCTTGCAGAACAAGCAAAAAAATTAACCAAAGTTCATCAACAAATCCGCACAAAAATATTTGAAGTGGATGAAATAAAAAAATTAGGCATGAATTCCTTTTTATCGGTAACCTCAGGTAGTGCACAACCACCTAAATTAATCAGCATTGAATATAACGGCACTAAAGGCAAACAGAAACCCATCGTCCTAATCGGCAAAGGCATCACATTTGACACCGGTGGTATATCACTTAAACCAGCGCCCGATATGGATTATATGAAATATGATATGTGTGGCGCTGCCAGTGTACTGGGCACCATTAATGCTATTGCCAGCTTAAAACTACCGCTACACGTCGTTGGCGTTATTCCCACTTGTGAAAATCTACCTGATGCGAAAGCAACGAAACCTGGCGATATCGTGACAACCATGTCAAAACAAACCGTAGAAATATTAAATACCGATGCGGAAGGTCGACTCATCCTCTGCGATGCCCTCACCTTTAGTGAACGCTATGAACCTGAATTTGTCATCGATGTTGCAACGCTTACCGGTGCCATGCGCATTTCATTAGGTTCGCATGCCTGTGGTGTATTCACGAAAGATGACAAAATAGCTAACGCATTAATCGATGCGGGTTATGAAGCTTTTGATCGCATCTGGCGTTTTCCATTATGGGATGATTATCAAGAAAGCTTAGAGAGTAATTTTGCTGATATGGCTAATATTGGTGATGGTAGTGCGGGTAGTATTATTGGTGCAGCATTCCTTGCTCGTTTTGCCAAAAATTTCCGTTGGGCACACATTGATATCGCTGCGATAGCCTACAAAAGTGGCAAAGAAAAAGGCGCTACGGGTCGTCCGGTATCGTTATTAAGCCAATTTTTAATTAATTACCATGACCAAAATCGCAAAAAATAATTTATGTTAAGAGTTGATTTTTATATATTGCCACATGCCGATGAAAAAAATCGTTTGTCGACGGTTTGCCGTTACGTACAAAAATGTTATCAAGAAAAACAAACGATTTTTTTATATGTACAAAATCGTGCGCAAGCACTCACAATCGATGAATTAATATGGACGCAAAATGATATTAGTTTTATTCCACATCAGATTTGCAATGAACCATTTAGCTTACAACCCAATACACCCATTTACATCGGCTGGGAAAAATTACCTGTAGAACTTAAGCAAGCAATCGTCATTAATTTAACGTTATATACACCATCCTTTGCCAATGAATGCCAACATTTAGTTGAATTCATCCCAAACGTTGATGAGAATTTACAAAGAGCACGTGATGATTATCGCACTTATAAACAACTAGGTGCCACGTTAACGCATGTAAAATTGCATTGATATTTCCAAATATCTTTTAACTAACATGCTTCAATATTAACCCACTAAGTAAAATTAATCTGGATTCCCGGGTCTCCGGCTGTAATGATTCATGAATTCTATCACCATTATCTTGAGCCTTTGCCTGGGAATGACGTGATTGGGGTGGTTGTAGCTTCCTCTATCCATCATTCCCTAGCGAAGACCGCAAGAATAAATTGGAAAAAATAAACGAAATCTTACGGCCGTAGACTAGGGAATCCAGAAGAAATCTAGCTTACGAACAATAAACCATAAAAAGCAATAAATACGTAGCCACCACTGCTATAATTATTTGTTTTGAGGTAGGATACGCGGTTTTACAGCGAATTAGAGAAGATCATGGAAAAAGTTTATCAAGCACACGAAATTGAGCAACGCTGGTACCAAACTTGGGAACAAGCCGGATACTTTAAGCCGAGTGACCAAGGCTCAAGCTTTAGCATGGTTATACCACCACCAAATGTGACGGGTAGTCTACATATGGGCCATGGGTTTCAACAAACGTTGATGGATGCCTTAGTGCGCTACCATCGTATGTCTGGTAATAATACGCTTTGGGTGGTTGGTACAGATCATGCCGGTATCGCCACGCAGATGGTGGTTGAACGACAATTGCAAGCCGAAAACAAAACTCGCCAAGAATTGGGCCGTGACGCGTTTGTTGCCCGTGTTTGGGATTGGAAACATACATCTGATAATATGATTACCAAACAAATTCGCCGCCTCGGTGCATCAGTTGATTGGACACGTGAACGTTTCACCATGGATGATGATTTAAACCATGCCGTCATCGAAGTATTTGTACGTTTGCATCAAGACGGTCTCATTTACCGTGGTCAACGTTTGGTTAATTGGGATCCCAAATTTCATACCGCCATTTCTGATTTAGAAGTTATTACCCAAGAAGAAAAAGGTTTTCTTTGGTACATTCAATATCCAATTAGCAACAGTAACCAAAAGATTACCATTGCTACCACTCGGCCAGAAACAATGTTAGGTGATATGGCTGTTGCCGTGCATCCGGATGATAAACGTTATCAAAACTTAATCGGCAAAACCATTACGCTTCCCCTCACCCAACGTGAAATCCCTATTATTGCTGATGAATTTGTTGACCCAGAATTTGGTAGTGGTTGTGTGAAAATTACACCGGCGCATGATTTTAACGATTACGAAATGGGCATGCGGCATAATTTAGAATTACTGAATATTTTTACTAAAGACGCACATTTAAATGAACAGGTGCCAGCAGCCTATCAAGGATTAGATCGATTTGTTGCACGACAAAAAATTGTCGACGAGTTAACCGAATTAGGATTAATCGAAAAAATCGAGCCACACACACTCAGCATTCCTCGTGGCGATCGTTCGGGTGAAATTATCGAACCCTATCTCACCCAACAATGGTTTGTACGCACCAAACCGCTCGCCGAACCTGCAATTGCTGCTGTGCAATCAGGCCAATTGCGTTTTGTGCCGGAAAATTGGAACAAAACCTATTTTCAATGGCTTGAAAATATTCAAGATTGGTGCATCTCCAGGCAATTATGGTGGGGACACCGAATTCCAGCTTGGTATGACAATCAGGGGCAAGTTTATGTGGGCTACAGCGAAGATGATGTTCGACAAAAATATGCATTAAACAAAGGCATTGAACTCAAACAAGACGAAGATGTATTAGATACTTGGTTTTCTTCAGCATTATGGCCCTTTTCAACACTCGGTTGGCCGAGAAACACTGAAGATTTAAAAAACTTTTTTCCAACCAGTGTGCTCATTACAGGCTTCGATATCATCTTTTTTTGGGTTGCGCGCATGGTGATGATGAGTCTTAAATTCTTAAATGCAGTGCCATTTAAAGAAGTATATATTACCGGCCTCATTCGTGATCATGATGGGCAAAAAATGTCTAAATCAAAAGGCAATGTACTTGATCCAATCGATCTTATTGATGGCATTGAATTAGATGCTTTACTTAAAAAACGTGTCAATGAGTTAATGCGACCAGACTTAGCGCAAAAAATAACCAATGCCACTAAAAAACAATTTCCCAATGGCATTTCGTCGTATGGCACCGATGCACTACGTTTTACTTATTGTGCCTTAGCATCAACTGGGCGTGATATTCGCTTTGACATGGGACGCATTGAAGGATATCGCAATTTTTGTAATAAAATATGGAATGCTGCACGCTATGTGCTTATGCATGTAGAGCAACATAATGTACCTATAAAAATAATGCCACAAGAATTATCTACAGCAGATCGCTGGATTCAAAGTCAATTGCAACACACCATTACACTTGTGCATCAGCATTTTAAAGATTATCGTTTTGATTTATTAGCACAGGTTATCTATGAATTCATGTGGAACGAGTATTGTGATTGGTATTTAGAATTAACTAAACCAATATTCAACAATTCCGAAGCCAGTGTCGAGCAAAAAAGCACAACCCTTAGCAATTTATTGACAGTATTAGAAACCGTTTTACGTTTGCTCCATCCAATTATGCCCTTTATCACCGAAGAAATTTGGCAAAATTTTGCTCCATTACTCAATATCGCTGGTAAAACAATAAAGCTGCAAAATTATCCGCAGTTGAAAAATGAGTTAATTGATAAGCAGGCTGAAGAAGAAATTACATGGCTGAAAAATGTAGTGGTGCAAATTCGCACGCTACGCAGTGAAACAAATATATCGCCAGCGCAATCGATTACTGTAGCTTTACGTAAAGGCGATGAGCAAGACAGAAGTCGTATACATCAATATGCAACACTACTCTCAAGTCTTGCAAAAGTGAAACAATTTAATTGGTTGGAAGACACCGAGAAATTAAGCGCTTGCGTCAGTAGTTATGCAGGCAATATGGAAATATTTATTCCATTGGCTGGCTTGATTGACGCGCAGGCTGAAATAGCACGTTTGGAAAAATCACTCGTTAAATTAGATAAAGAAAAAAACCAACTAACTACTCAGTTGAGTAATCCTGATTATTGTCAACGTGCACCAAAAGAATTAATAGCGCAAGGACGTGCACGCATCCAAGAAATTAGCCAAGCTCAGGAACGTTTACAACGTGCTAAAAAAAGCATGCAAGAAGTATTGTCTTAATTACAGTGGTATATCGTTTCCCTAAAATAGGCTACTATTAGCCAAATAATTATGAGGTTACTCCTATGTTAATTAGCGTTTTTGATCTATTTTCGATTGGTATTGGGCCATCCAGCTCACACACGGTTGGACCAATGCGTGCAGCACGAGAATTTGCGTTAACACTACAGAAGCAGGGAAATATTCCACAGTGCACGCGCGTGCAAGTAGAATTATAT
Organism: uncultured Gammaproteobacteria bacterium; assembly: GCA_964430685.1. Classification (GTDB taxonomy): domain Bacteria; phylum Pseudomonadota; class Gammaproteobacteria; order CAYSGV01; family CAYSGV01; genus CAYSGV01. The sequence goes on along the minus strand of CAYSGV010000072.1, from coordinate 4,794 downwards.
GGATCACTCGCATTAACGGGTCATGGCCACGGCACTCACCCAGCAGTGTTAAATGGCTTAGAAGGAAATACGCCCGAAGGTGTCAATCCTGATCGAATGGTGCCCCATATGCAAGAAATTTTAACCGAACAAAAACTTAATTTATTAAGCGAAAAAATTATTCCATTTCACTATGAACAAGATTTTCTTGTGCACCGCCAAGACGTGTTACCACATCATAGTAATGGCATGCGATTTACTGCTTATGATTCAAATGGAAAAATTATCGCACAAGAAGTTTATTATTCCATCGGCGGTGGTTTTATTGTGAATGAACAAGATATGGCACACACACATGTGATGCAAGATGTCAATCCACCCTACCCATTTAGTACCGCCAAAGAATTACTTGCGCACTGTGAAAAAAATGATTTAACCATCAGTCAAATCATGCTCGCTAATGAACAAAGTTTGCGCTCTGAAAGTGAAATTCGTCAGCGATTGTTGCTCATTGCTAAAACAATGCAAGCGTGTATCGACAAGGGTTGCCAAACAGAAGGGATTTTACCGGGTGGTCTACAAGTTAAACGACGTGCGCCCGATCTCTACCGTAAACTATCGCAAAGTGGTAATTTGGCATCGAGCAAACATCAAGATGTACTGAATTGTTTAAATATGTTTGCGATGGCAGTGAATGAAGAAAATGCAGCTGGCGGCCGTGTAGTGACTGCACCAACTAATGGTGCTGCTGGTATTATTCCTGCAGTTCTAAGTTATTTTAAATTAGTATATCCGGATAAAATTACCGATAATTCTATTGTGCAGTATTTATTAACAGCAGCAGCAATTGCTATTTTATATAAAAAAGGTGCTTCAATTTCTGGTGCTGAAGTCGGTTGCCAAGGTGAAGTAGGTGTTGCTTGTTCAATGGCTGCGGCTGCATTAACTGCCGTTCTAGGTGGTCATATCCACCAAGTTGAGAATGCTGCTGAAATTGCAATGGAACATCATCTAGGTATGACCTGTGATCCAATTGCTGGCTTAGTACAAATTCCTTGCATTGAACGTAATGCTATGGGTTCAGTTAAAGCGGTAAATGCTGCTCTATTAGCACTCACCGGTACCGGTGAGCATCAAGTATCTTTAGATAAAGTCATTGCCACGATGTTTCAAACAGGTAAAGATATGATGAGCATATATAAAGAAACATCATTGGGAGGTTTAGCAGTTAATATGCCAGAGTGTTAGCATACTTATAATTGTATCGCCACCTCTGATTTAAAATCTTCAAATTTACCGCTTGCCTCACGTGGTATTTCATTTACATAGTTTATTAAAATATTAAAAGGATAAGTTAAAGCCTTTTGTATGAGTGCGCGCAGCTGCTCTTCTTCTATTGAATTAAATTTATTCAAGCGCACTAGTTTTATTTCAATCGTATCAATACTTTTTTGTATGATTTGAAACTGACAATTTTTTAACATTTCGATAAGCACAATATTAGTACCATTAATAATTGGCCAAAATTGTTGACCATTAGGTAAAATCAGCATATTACGTTGTCTACCAAGAATTCTTTTTAATACCGGTAAGCCGCGACCACAGTCACATGGCTCCCCTACTTCCGCATAATCACCTATATGATAACGAATAAGTGGTGACGAAAAATTATGTAATGCAGTAATAACCACTTTACCAATTTCGCCAGGTTGACAGGGTTTTTGTGCTTCGTTTAAAATTTCAACAAAAACATTTTCAGCTTGGATGTGATAATGTTCATGTTGTGGACATTGCAGTGCAATATAACCAATCTCTTTTGCGCTATACATATCAATAAGTGGTATAGCCAATTTTTCTTGGATCAGTTTTCGTATGCTAGGCTCAATAATTTCACTATATGTTCTAACTTCTTGCAGATAGTTTATATCAATATTGTTATCACACATATAATGGAACAATGCTTTAATATTGGAAGGATTAGAAAGTAAATAATTTGGTTTTATTCTTTGTAACCATTCGGCTTGTTGTGCTACAGGACAATAACTCAGTTCATAACAAGGACCTGTGGCAGTAACCATATAAGTTGCCATACCCCAATTCGCTGAAATTTTACCTTGTGGCGGTTGCGCGTCTTGATCAGTTGTAAAATGAATGTGCGCTAAGCTAGCTTGAAGATTACGTTGGTGCCAAATGTGGTCACGTAAGGTAAACAAACACCAAAAAAATTGGGTTGCTTCATTAGCAAGAACCGTAATCGGTGTACCAGTTGAACCACTTGAGGTTTGTTTGACCGGCTCACCATGTGTGGGTGGTGATGCATTGCTGTATAAATTGCTGCCTATATTTTGCAAATCTTGGCGTGTGAGTATCGGAAGGTCGCTCCACAACTCATTTAAGGACTGTGCATGATCCAAATGTTTAAACTGACTTAAACAATCCTGGTAATAAGGAACGGTTTTCTGCGCATGTGTTACAACTTGTGCGAGCTGTTGAAATTGAAGGTTCAATAACTCTTCTGTAGGCAACCACTGGCTATATTCTAAATAATTGAGCAAAGTTAACAGTTGCGCGCTCATGGGTGCAGGCATCGGCGGCCAACTAATTTCCGCCATTGAACTTTGCAATTGAAAATATTTTAGTAAATGTGCAGACATGCTTTTTCATCCTGTTTAAAAAAATAATAAAAATCAGTAAGATATAAAAAGAGACCCAATGCGCTCCTTTAGAAATTCGGTCTGCTATGTTTAACAAAATTTTTTTTATTGCACAAACTAAAAAATATGATTAATATGCACGCCTAGTATCTTGGTGTTATAAGCCGAATACCGTCGTTTAAATTATTAGTTAATGAAACAAGGAGTGTTCATGTCGCTATTTAAACTTAATAAAATCGTGGCATCTTTATTGAGTATGGGGTTAAGCCAGCTTGCTTTTGCAAATGGCGTCTCACACGAATCCTACCCTGCACCAGTCCATGAAAGAAATTTACCCTGGCATGTGGTTGCTGAAGCCTTATGGTTACAACCGACTATTACGAATTTAAATTATGCCCGAGATTTTCATGATGACAACAATGGCAATGAGTACACTAGAGAAAAAGCAATTGATCCAGATTATCATTTTGCTTTTCGGCTTGAAGCAGGTTATCACATACCTCACACACGTAATGATCTAACTGTTAATTGGTTACATTTAAATGGCAATGATAGTGCGAGTGCGCGAGCTGCACCAGATCATATTCTTGCCGTTCGTGGCGTTGGTGAAGGAGAGTTTCAATTTGCGCACAGTTCTATCAACCAAAGTTTTGATGCGGTTAATTTAGAATATGGCCACACCAAGCGATATGCATCGGGTTGGACTGTACGAGGTCATGGTGGTCTAGAATACGCGCGCATTTATAGTGACCAAAAAATTAACGGCGTGTTTTTTGAAAATTCTGTTCTGGAACGTTTAAAAAACAAAAGTACATTCAATGGTATAGGCCCACGGTTCGGTATTGATGCAAATTATGCACTCGGCAATGGTTTTAGTTTGGTTGGTAAAGCTGCGGGCACATTACTTGTTGGTAACCTCGATGTAAAAGTGACCGATCGGATAGAGTCCGAATCTGCCAATTTTACTGGCGCATCAAAAAGAACTGTAGTTCCTGGTGCGGAAGGTAAATTAGGCCTTTCATATGAAAATGACTTAGGTAATGGAATATTGACTATCGAAGGTGGCTATTATGTCGCAGGTTATTATCAATCCGTTCGAAGCGCTTTCGGTAGTGAAGGTGGTGAAGGATTATTTACGACAGGTACCTGTAGCTGTATAGGTAACTTTGGTATGAATGGCCCTTACTTAGGTGCAAAATTCAGAGGGTAAAACTACTCTCTTTCTTAAGTTGAGTTTCTACGCGCGCACTTGCTGCGTTTTCACCCAATCCTCGCGAGAGGATTGGGTTTTTTATTTGTAAGGTGTTGTGTATTAATATTTGTTAATATTTGTTGCAATGACTCGTCGCCCCTCCGGGCTCCTGCGCTTTATTTGCTACAAGATATATATCCTATAGCTTTCTCCACATCTATGTCATTCTCTGGCGTAGGCCGCAAAATATTTAAAAAAGCAATTGAACGATACGGCCGAAGACCAGGGAATCCAGGATAAATCTATCTTACGGAGGGTATAAACTCCGTAAGTAAAACTATTCTGGTTTCCCGGGTCTCCGGCTGTAGTGATTCATGAATTCTATCACCATTATCCTACAGCCTTCGCCCGGGAATGACGTGGTTGAAATAGGATCATGGTTAGGCCTCAAGTACTGGGCACTGTGAGAAGAATTTACTGTCCTAGCTTTCCCCTTACCCGGGGTTACGGTAAAATGCGTTTTTAATTTTTTAATACACCGTAAACTAGAGAAAAGTAATGACACAAGCTATTTTCAAGGCATCTAACGCTGATTTATGCCAGTTTGGCCTATCTGTGGTCGAAATTGAAGCCCGCGCGATTCAAGAATTACAACGCCGCCTGGATGATTCTTTTGCTAAAGCTTGCCAATTGCTATTGAACTGTCAAGGACGCATTATCGTCATCGGCCTTGGCAAATCAGGGCACATAGGCCGAAAAATCGCTGCAACCTTTGCCAGCACCGGTAGCCCAGCATATTTTGTACACCCCAGTGAGGCAGGCCATGGTGATATGGGGATGATCACAAAAAATGATGTCATTATTGCCCTGTCAAATTCAGGCAATAACCATGAAATTATCTTGTTGTTACCTTTTTTTAAACGGTTACAAACACCGATCATCGCTATAACAAGTAATAAGACTTCGCCC
>CAYSGV010000071.1:0-10871 GCA_964430685.1 uncultured Gammaproteobacteria bacterium | reverse complement strand
CTGCTGTTTGTACCAATTTTTAGTAATTCATCAATTTTTTTAAGATGTGATATATAAAATAATGCTGTTTGCATTGGACTGATAGTAAAATGGTCCTCACAAAACGGCGAGTCTTTCGGTATCAATACCTGCAGCACTTGATCGACTTCATCGATAGACCAGCCAAGCTTACGCCATAATCGAACAAATAAATTTAGTCGGTAGTAGTCCATAGATGATGCAGATTTGCCATTAGCATAGCAGAATTTTGTTTTTTCAAAATTCGCGGATATTTCAGGCTGATTTTCATTTGCTGGTTTAGGTGGTATCAGTTGTAAAATATCACCTGACAATAATACACGAAACTCACTTTCAATTTGTTCAATTGATTTATTAGTGGCCTTGCTTAGTTTTTCAAGTTTTTGTTTAAATGCATTAAGTTCTTGCTGCTGTTTCCGATCAAGCTTTGTATTGGCTGAATTATGAAAATAGTTTTGCACATCAAATAGGGATACATTTAACTTTTGGAGCAGTACGACACTCTGCATCACTGGATTGACAAAAGCAGTATTTATAATTTCGGCTAATTCTAAATAGGTAATGCCCAATCGAGTAGCCAAAGACGCAGCAAACTCTCGTGAATTGAATTGTTCATCATGAACTGAAGCATATCCATATAACATATGCCAGTTTTCGAGATAGTATGGATCGGTAAATACTTTAAATTCTGACGGAGCAATACCTAGATATTCCATAAAAATAGCATCATAGTTATAAGAAGCGGACGTTGTGTTTGTACTATTTACCAAGTTCTCACTTGTTCGAAACACTTCCAACAATTGCCATAATGGTGTTCCAAAATAGTTGCAAAATTCTCTAGCTGCGTCTAATGCAAGGTCATACGGCAATGATAATGGATAGCAGGCTGTTTGCAATATTTTATAAGCTTCAGCGCAGACATTTTGCGGCTCAGCGAGAAGTTCTTGTGTTGTAGCACCGTTTGTATTATGTGCGGCTTCTTCGCCAGTATCTAAACTATTGTGTGCTACATAATATTCTAAAATTTCATTTGTAATATCAATGTAAGGTAATGAGGTATTCGTATTTTCACAGGTTAGTTGAATATGTTGCAAGTCTGGTCTTCTCTTGATAAGAGCTTCATACGGTGTCTTTTCAATGTCTGGTACATCTGTAATTGAATGTGTGGCTTTGAAGGCTGTTATATAATTGTTTTCTAGCGTTGAATTTTTAAATGGATAATGTGCACCATTATGTTCCTTTTTCCATTTATCCAGCCAATTCCCCCAACTAATCTCATCAGACTTTTCAGCCTTTTTATCTAAAAACTGTAATAAATCAACAAAATACGCAGCAGGCCCCAGAACAGAGCGACAATGTTCACATTCACAATAATCATTTGCTCCAAGTAATTCCTTAAAAGTTGGGTATTGTTTAATGATATTTTGTTTACTGTTTTCGTAATCTTCTTTAGGGGCAGAAACAACCGGTATTTGTGGTTGAGTATTGAATTTTTTTCCCATTGTATATAGATAATGTGTAAGGGCACTGACTTGATGTGCTTTTGCATAAATTATTTCCACATGTTCTGTTGGTAATGTTTCACCAGATGATAATATATGTTTCTTGCAGCGCTCTAAAAAAGCATCACGTGACAGTGCTGTAACATCATTTGCCGAAGTTAAACCCTCTCGCAATAATACTTCCATTGCGTCGTTGCTTGGCGTGATTTGATGAACCCGATGCAGCGCTTTAATGCTTTCCTTAGTGACATCTATATCGGTTATATGGCTTGATAAATTATCATGATGGTTATTAAAAAAATCCTCTATTTGTGTTTCACCTAGTACAAATTTATTTTGTAAAGCGTAGTTAAAAAACTTATTAACAGATGGCCTGATGGTTCCTAAATTAAACTGGTCTTGCTTATCACATTCTATTATTTTTGCGATAACATGTGTAGGATAACTTAAACGAATCTTACGTGCCATATCTTCCGCGTATGCATCTATAGATGCGTCTGAATTGCCCAAATAAGCGGATGGTATTATTGATTCTTTAATTTTGGGATCAGCAGTGCTGTCTAATAAATTCTTAATTATAGGTTGCCAATTTTCTGCGCGATATAGTTCCTTACCAACCAAATCGATAGGATCAGTTATATTTTCATTTATATTTTCAGCTTTCTTTAATGTTCGTAAGTTATCAATTAAGTGGACGCTGTTACCCGTTAAAAAAGCAAATTTACTTTGATTTTTTAATTTATTAATAGAAATATCACTTATTACTTTCGCTTTTGATACTTTGTCCCAAAAACCATCTTCTTGATAACTTTGACTATTAAGACCCAGTAAAAAATCTTTTAAATTATCCAATTCTGTACCGGGGATATTTAATGGGTAATAAGTTCATTGTATGTTGTTTTAGAACCTGGCATAGGCAGTTCAAAACGTGTCTTGGCTAGTTTTTTAAATTGTTCATTAAAATCTTTTAGTTCATCACTACTTATATCTACAATTTTGCTATCTACCATTTTACCTAATGCTTGGGTAGCTAAGCTAATGTCTACTTTAGACAGCAAAGACTTATCCATTGGCAAGCCCGCGCGAAACAAGCCATAAAGTGCTTTTGACGATAAATTGATGCGCTCTTCTGGTATTGATGCGCTATTTAGTTTCTGATTTACGTTTTCCGCCATTGTTGCCATAGCAATTAAGCGCGCATCCCAATTGGTTGCCCGATGTAAGTAAGTTAAATCTTGCCGTTCGTCATCTTCTTGAGCATGCGTCAGGGCGCTAAGGTTATTAGCTTTTAATTCTTTTGTAAGATCTGTAAATAATCTGGAATATTCTGTTGAGCTTTTATACTGTATATTCTCAGGTGCAACGAGGTTAAGTTCACTAAATTTATCGGTTGAGAGTTTAATATTGGCGAGTGTAATTAAATTATTATTTTTATCCCGAGTACGAATTTCGATATTACCGGCTTTATATTTATCAGGAATGGATACCGAATAGTACCCTTCTGCTGAGGGATCAATTGAAGTGGTGATGTTATCTGTGCCCTCTATCTGAATGGGTTCTACATTGCCAAACCCATGGCTATAAAATTCGAGCTGCACACCGCCTGCTGGAATGCCTTGTGGCAATAATAGCCTACCATGAATTTGTTGAGACTGTGGTATAAGCCGAATTTTATCGAAGGTTTGTCTTGTTGCTTCGTCAAAAATGCCAGACATTTCTAAATTATATCTAGATTGTAATTGTATTATAGCATCTCTAGTTCCAGTACCAAATGTTTTTCCTAACTTTTCAAAATTCGGTACGTTGATACCTATTGTTGATAAATTCTCATGAAGTTCTTTTATTTTATCGCCACTATCATAAAGACTTAAGGTATTTTCTTCTGTTAAACTCGTTAGTTTACTTTTTACATCGTCCAACATATTTAGTCTCCCGAGTTTAGTATCCATATCATTTAATTTATCTAGTTTGTTTAAGTCGCTTAATTTATTTAAGTCCGTTAGCTTAGTGTTCATCGTTTCTAAATTACTTAAGCTTCCTAGGCTTGCGCTCATACTATCCAATTTACTTAAACTTTTTAGGCTATTATCCATAGTCTTTAATTTGTCCAGCTTATTTAAACTTCCTAAGCTTGTGTTCATACTATCCAATTTACTTAAGCTTTTTAGGCTATTATCCATAGTCTCTAATTTGTCTAGCTTATTTAAGCTTCCTAGGCTTACGTTCATGCTATCCAATTTACTTAAACTTTTTAGGCTATTGTCCATAGTGTCTAATTTGCTTAGCTTGCTTAAGTTTCCTAGGCTAGCGTTCATGTCATTTAATTTGCTTAAATTACTTAAGCTGTCTAACTTAGTGCTCATTTCGTTTAACTTATTTAAGTTTTCCAGCTTAGTGCTCATGCTGTCTAGCGTCGGGGCCATATCAGCTATTTTCTCTATTTTAGTTTTCATTAAGTTGAAATCTTCTGGTGCAATCGTAGTATGTCCAATTGATACGCCAGAACTGCTACCCGAAGGAAAATGAAAGTCTCCAGTAGATGTACCTGGATTTTCAGTATCTTCTGAATATTCAACAGTACCGGGATTAGAAGTACTCGTAACAGGTGTTCTGCGAGAAGGTCTTGTAGGTGTGTCGTTATCGTGCGGCATTTATATCTCCTATAGTTTATTATTCCTAAGTTCAGCTTAATTTTTTTTAAAATACATATCACCAGATGTTTTAACTAAATGTGTCGCTATAGCCACAACGTAATTTCATGCTTTTGTAATAAATTAACGATTAGTACCCATATGATAATAAGCACGCAATGCGTCTCCAGTTACAACTTGAGCAGGGCCAGCATTATTTCGTTCCCATGAATCTATTGCCACAGTTGAGCCAAATTCAGCTTGAGTCCCAGCGCTTAAAATATCAACAATACCAGCGGCGGCGCACCATGCAAATGTCCCGGCATACACAAGTTCCTTCTTTATTGATTGATCATTAAAATCTTCTGCATTACGAGCAGCAAGTGTAGCTGCACCGGTAGTTACATTCACAAATTCAGCAAATTTAAGCATGCCTGCTGCAACACCACTAGCACCATGTAATAATTTGCTAATTTTTCCAGAACCAGATGTTACTTCTTGTGAAACGCTGCCTGCTTTAGAAAATGCTTGTGCTTCATTAGATAAGGCTGTAGTCGTTTGTTGAACGTTTTTGGCTTTTATAAAAGAAGACATAGCTGATTCAGCTTTTGTTATTTGATTAAACTCATTAAAAGCAGTTTTAGATGCTGATGGATGTTGTACGAGTTTAATGTAGGGTGCATTAATCAGCTTCTCAACTTGCTTAACATTCTTCATTTTTGCTGCTCCTGTTTTATAATCTATTGCTAACTCAATAACATCCTTTGCCATTTGACCTACTAAATTACTTGTACCCTTATGCTTTGCCATTTTATCTGTTAAGTTTCTTGTACCACTTTCACCTTGCACATGAAAAAATCCAGGTTTGAGAATAGCTACGTCAATTGAGCGCCATCCTTTAGCAAGTCTACCAAATGCGCCTGGATCTATACCTACCGCCCGAATCTTTCCTTTGCTGTCAATTAGCACTTCTTGTGCCAAGCGTTGATACTCTGTGCCTGTCCCCTGAAATCCCCAACCAAAAGTGATAGCTGATTCAAGAGCAAAGTGGGCTCTAGTACCTTTAGAACTTGCTGAAAGTTCCTTAAACTCATTTTGAGGTATTGAATCAGCAAGTTTTTGAAGATAGTCTAGGATATGTTGCAATTCATTGTCTGCATAACCTTCATTATCAATACGGCACACAGGATTCCCACGTACATATGTAAAAAGATTGTTAGATACAGTTACACCTACCGGGTCAGCACTCACCCACCTTCCCAACCATGGCGCATAATAGCGCGCACCGTGGTAATAAAAGCCGCTTTCCTCATCGCGTTCTTTGCCGGTGTAGCGGTAGCGTTTTGGTGTTTCTGTTGCGCTGCGTGTTGCTTGATAGGCAGTACTGCCATAAGGATAATATTCTTCATAAGAAATCACTTTTGCTTGATCATCTAATTCGAGCGTTGCAGAGCAAATATGATTGTCAAACTGATAACGTAAAAGTTGGCGTGGTGATGGATCGATGTTTTGAGTATCAATGGTGCGCAATTCAATCAGCGCGACTCGTTTTTTATCATCCATGATATGCAACGTCTCGCGCGCAAGTAAAACTTTTTGATCAATTCCGCTAAATTTTCGGTAAATCTCAAAGCCACCGAGATAAATGCGTTCATCTTTGCGCACACCTGCTTGTGAGTGTGTCACTTTACGCACACGTTGCCCACTGGCATCATAAACATAAAATGTTTTCTCACCAGTTTCGCCGTTTTGGATTACTTGTTTTTGTGTCGCATGCAATTGATCTTTAAAATCCCATTCCATTATAGATAAATGTGGCATGGTCGTGATGTTGCCATGTGGGTCATAATTATATCGAGCAGTGTAACCAGGCGTGGAAACATAATTAGCAAGATTATCGGGATCATTTGGCATACGTGTAGCCAACAAACGATTACTATCTGTTGCATATTGATAACGTCTATTCCAAATGGCTTGTCCAGGCCGGTCAATATTACTCCCTACGGAATGCAGCATTTGCAAAATATTGCCCACCGCGTCATATTGATAATTTTCAATGTAATTCTGTAATGCTTGACAATCATTGGGAATTGTTGGCACAAAGCGAATATTATCATTCCAATCAGATTGGAAGCCGTCGCCTTTGTGTTCACGCCCACGAGCAGCAATTAAACGATACAATGCATCATATATATATTCAGCATTAGCATCGACGCAAGCATTGCTATGGAATACACGATTTTGTGTAGCATCGCGAATATGTGTGATGTTACCCATTGGATCATATGTGTAAAAAAGATCTTGCACTGCATCCGCGCCGCGCAAAGTCTGTAAGTGATTAAGACGAAAAGTTTTTGTATCGTATTCATAATTGGTATGCACACCATTGCCATATTCGATGCTTGTACGCTGACCTTTCGCATTGTAGCTAATATTTTTGACAATTGATTGCGTTGCGCTTGCCATTTTCAGTAATTCATTTGTTTCTTGAGTTTGTTCCAACCAAACATGAATCCGTTCAAGCAAATTGGCTTCGTTGTAGGCCGGTCTTATAACGTGAACTGCTGTATTGCTTTCATCATTATGTGGCAAAATGATTTGAATAGGGCGATTCAGTGCATCGTAGCACGTACTATTGCTGTAAGTTTCACTTTCAAGTACAGGTTGTTGCTGCCAATCCGGTGTACTCTGGTAATCACTAACCAATTGGCGACTGCTGCGCAGCAAATTCCCTTTAAAATCGTAGGCTTCATCCACACCCGTTATTGGATTTTTTGCTTTATTTATAATTAATCCGGCAGGATCATAATGTTTGTATGGCTTACCGCATAAATTTAATAGTTTGTTCTGTTCACCTGTCAAATCACTGTTCTGTGAATCACCATAAATTATTTTTTCAAATTGGATTTCACAATTAACATTTTCTTGATCAATTCCGCTGACAAATGAACCAATGGGTCGATGTAGGGCATCATATTCCATTCGTACTCGATGGCCACGACTGTTCCACACAAACATTGGTTTCCCAGCAGCATCATTTAACATCCAGCGGTCGCCTGCATCCATGCTATGCTGAAACAGCAAATTACCAGCAACATCATAACAAGACACAAATTCATGTGGATCTTCAAGTTGGTTATTTGCTACAGCTGGCACGATGTATTGCATGACTAAATTTTTTCGTGCATCACGGATCCACAGCGGTTTGCCTTCTGCATCAAGCTTGGTAAAAGTTAGATATTTTTCATCTTTGCTAGCATCAGCTTCATTTTTGACGCGGTTATGCGCAATGGATATTACTTCTCGCCCCAATGTATCTAATATGGTTACAGCTGGCGTTGCTGCATGTGCAGCAGCCAATTGCGCAGCACGTTTTTCTTCTATCGTAGAAGTCGGTGCTGTTTTTTGTGCATACCAAGAATTGCCAGGCTCTGTAATGGTATCGTTTGCATCATAATTGGCAACATGCCAGGGTGAGAATTCAACGCGCTTGAACGTACCATCAGCCAATTCAGTGCGCACTGAGCGGCCGACTGCATCGTAATAGATAATGGAGGTTACACCTTCGGCTCTTGGTTCTTCAAAGCGATGCATGGCTGAGCTAAAATATGGTTCATATTGTTTTACCGGCTTGCCTTTGTTGTTTAAGATTGTTTTGCCAGATGCTATCCAACGAAGCGGTCCATCCAGCTGTTCTGGCTCAGCTTGTGCTTTCTTTATCAACACATTTCCTATGCCATCGGAATATTCAAAAGCTGTTTGCAATTGGCTTTGTTCACTTGCAACAAGATATGCAACATGTTGCTCACGTAAAATGGTGCAAGCGCAAGCAGGGTGCGCTGCCCAAGTTAACGTACCGTCGGCGTTTAGTATTTCGCCAAAGTAATAAATATGGCGAGTCGTTGCATTGGCTAGCCATTTTCTGGCTTGTGCTTCGTTGTAATCTGATGCGGTAAAATACGCTTGTCTTTCAGCAGATGTTGGATTTTTTAATAAATCATTAAATTCAGAAAGACTGTCCCATTGATTTCCTTTTCCTTTAACAGCAACGGCAGTTGGTAGTCCAAGAATGTCAAAACACACCGCGGATAAATTATCATTGATATCTTGTATTTCACTTGGTAACAAAGTGCAAAAATCATATTGTTTTATCCGTGTGGTATTCCCCATTGCATCCGTACTTGCTGCAATGAAAAGATCATATTGATATTCTAATGTTGTTTTGTTGCCAAATGAATCAGTATAAAGATTTGGCAAGTAAAAATGTTGCATGGCATCGGGCGCAAATCCAGCAATACCAGAGCGCTGCCAAAATTGTCCATTAACATTTTCCCCAGCAAAATAATCTTGCGCGCTGCTTAAATAACCACTGACATTGGCATTGGATAATTTTGAACGGATATCGCTGCTTAATTTATCACGAAAGACGGCATTCAGTATGTTGTCAGTGAGTGCTAATTTATATGTTTCATAAAGCAAACCCATTCGGCCCAGCTGCCGAAAAGACAAAGGCTTATTCATCGCTGTAACAGTATCATCAAAAAACAGAGTGCGTATGTGTTCGATGAGCCGTTTTTCTGCTCTGTCGCGCTTGGGTAATTGATGATAGGCAATTTCTGCAACATCACTCCCGGAAGATTGATAAATCTGGCTTAGTTGATAACTGCGTAGCTCATCAATCGAAAAATATCGATTGTCGCGTGCATCAGCAGTAGTGCGATCACTTGCATCTTCTGGGCTGAATCCAGTTAATTCATAGGTTAAAATTTCACAAGGCGCGGGTAAACGATGATCGTTTGCTGTTGCAATATCATTGGTGTAACGAGTTTCTGTGTAAACCAAATGCAATTCCTGCTGTACTTGATGAATCAGCGCTAGATCGCTGATTGATAAACTATTATCTTCAAACTGATTCATTCTAGGATATACGATGCTGATAGACTGTAATACATTACCATAAGCATCAATTTGCAAATTTAATTTATGCTCGATACGAGGATCTGGACATAATTTATTTTGCCTTAAATCCAATTCATAATGATAAGTGATTGCTTCACTTTCAGTGACAAGAAAAACTGCATACTTATTGTCACCTTTAGCCTGCAAACGGCGAATGCAACTATTGTGATAAGCAGTCGAAAATAGTTTTACTGGTTGATGTATTCCTTCATCTAATGCTTTAACATCCAATTCATAAACTTCTTGGCGTAGCATCATTCCTTTACAGGCACGAAAAGCTTCCCGCCATTCTTCGTCTGATAAGTCTTCTGTTGTTAAATCAGGCTGTGGTAAAATATTTTCTTGAAAATTACCTAATATGTTTACTTCTTGTGGATTTATATCTTCAAACCAGCGCGGAAAATATTCATGTTCAAAATGTGAAAGTATGCGTGTACGTTCTCGCATTGCGCCAGTGTGATACCAAGTGACAGTTTTTACGGGTGGTTGGTACAATGTTTTATTGGCGGTAATGTATGGGCTCGATGAATTGTTGGTTATGCATTCACCATAAGATTCGACGTCTAATTGATCAACACGACCAAAACCACGAAATTCTCTTTCAATGCCATCAAAATAGCCATGGTGGTATGAGTATGTGCTCGAAAAACAAGTTTGTCGCCATTTATCAAGCACGGTTACTTTTTCGACACAATGTACGGGAAATGCTAATTTAGTAATCCATGGTTTACCCGCTGCTTTGTCAGCCAAATAAAATTTTGTTGAAGGTGCATATTGGATGTGTGTTTCCGCACCAAGATTATTAACCACGCGTGTTAATAAATGTGGTTTTTGTCCACCCATTAAGTCAATATAACATAATGGCCGCTGTGCATTTTCCAATAAAGGTGATGTCCAAACCAAGCAAGCTGTGCCAATGCCAAGTAAATCAGTTACGCTAATTTCAGAAAGGTTATCAACTTTTGGAAAACAATTAATTTTGCGGACGGTCGTCCAACTATTGCCTGAACAATTTAAATAAATATCGATGCTGTTTCTTGCCAGGTAAATAATGTCTGTTGTGCCAGAGCCATCGATATCGGGTAAACGGATGCGTTTTGGATCAAATTGCTCCGGATGATCAAAAAGCGGTGCATTGCTCATAGCAATTTTTGCGCCAAATTTGCCATAGCCAAGATTCGACCAGTAACACACTTCACCATTGCGTATACGCACGAGATCATGCAAACCATCGCCTGACATGTCTGCCAAGAATATGGTTTCCGTATTATCATTGAAAACCAATCGTGGGCCGCATTCTTCGTCTAATGAATTATGTACCTGTTGCGCGGGACCAAAACCTACTTCGGCAAAAGAAGGATACCAAGTCAGAATATCGTCTTCAGTAATCAAAATATCTGCATGTCCATCGCCGGTTAAATCTATGAATCTAAGGTTTGGGTCATGCCAAGAAATATTTGGCTGCGATTGAAATTCAGTAAACGGTTTCCAATTTTCGTTATCTGTTCGTTCATAGAAACCTGCTGTAGGTCGGTTGTATTCCACCACATCTAATTGACCATCACCTGCTAAATCTAAAAATTGTGCCCGCCTATTCAAACCTTGAGTTAAACTAGGCAATGTACGGATTTGTTCTTTGGGCGCGAAGCGCGCTTGCATCGTAACTTGCTCAATTGAACGAGATGAGCTGGGTAGTGCGCTAATATTGCGATTGTAATACCAATTACCATTTTGTTCAGTTAATAAGCCAGATAATCCCTCG
>CAYSGV010000070.1:0-10910 GCA_964430685.1 uncultured Gammaproteobacteria bacterium | reverse complement strand
GAAACCACACTTTAGTAAGGAACAGCTAAATTCTATTAAAATACACACATGGATAGTCGGCGCTGATCACGATGAAGGAATTAAACGTGAAAACACTGAATACATGGCTGATCAAATTCCACAGGCGGGTTTGCTCATACTACCAAATGTGAGCCATTTCGCGTTTTTACAAGATCCACAACAGTTTACTGCTGACGTATTGCACTTTCTAGAGCATGAAAAAAGTAAGTGATAATAATATTATACATGCTAAAGAGATAATGATTGCGGCGGTGCATTTAAAGAAACCGTCGCTTCAGTTTTGGGCTTAATTAAAAGCAAATTGAGAATTACAGCGACTCTTTTCGTTTGTTCGGCTAATGTTTGATCAATCTTTGCAGCGAATGCAGTGGCGCGCTGCTCATAGGTAATATTGTATTGTTCCACAGGTAAATTGGCAGGCATGACGTTTAATGCGCGTGCATCAAAAATGTTTAAATCAAGCAGCGGCAAGAAAACGCAGGAAGTATTTTCATCTAACTGTTTTGTGAAAAAGTTTAAAGTTTTTGCTTTTTCTAGATCAAGGTTAGCGGTGGCAATGGTGCAAGTCATACCGAAAAATTTGCCATTTCGACCAATATGTGTGGCTAGTATATTCCTTGATTGAAGGAAGTCAGCGTGACTGAATATAAAATCAATTACTTTATTAATCAACATTAATTCAGCTTCACTCAAATTTACAAAAATAATATAATTCATTGTGCTGAGTTGAGCATATTTTGTATTAGACAGTGCGTTGGCGACTAATTGCTCCCATGTTTCTATTATTGCGCTCCCAACTAAAAATGGATTATAGCTAACCTGGTCATAACACAAAAAGCGAATATCATATTTTGTAAAATAATTTAAAAATTCCTTTAATAATATTTCAGGATTTGAGTTACCTCTTTTGGCTGTATAGATTTTAAGTAGATTATTTGCGTCAGGACCAACATGGACCACTTTTCCCTTATTATTCTGGGCTGACACGCTACTATTTTGCGCTTTTGCGTTGGCTTGTTGCGTGTTTTCATTTTGCTGCGTTATACCCGCATCTTGCCGGATTAGATCAGCAAGAAATGGCAGCATACCTGCAAAATGACGCATCTGAGTTTCCTCAAATGTTACTTCTTTAGCTGGTTGTTTGATAATTTGTTTTATCATATGGCGTTCATCAATAGCTGATTGATGTACCCAACTTTGTAAATAAAATTGATGAGCTTGATGCAAATCAGCAATCTGGTAATAATCAAAAAACGGGAACACAATATAATAGCTATCTGGTTCCTGCGGGATTTTTTTCTTTACAGATTCATAAACTGCGGGTGTCATGCGATGATCTTTGTCCCTGATCATCAAATAAAGCGATTCGACAATGCGCCGTGCATGACTTAAACTGAATGCTCCAGTAATTATAATTTGAGCGAATATCGATCCATCTTTAGCATTACTCAATTTCCAGTGCACATTATGCGTTATTTCATTTTGAAAACGAATCTCATTTAGGATAGCTAATTTTAATCTATCTTCTTCTTGTAATTGTAATGTTTTTTTAGTTTCAGCATTTTGATAGCATTCAATGTTTAACACCGACAAATCACGATACAGTGGATGGCGGCTCGCATCGTTGTGAACTGATTGCGGCTGAGTTCCTTCTTTTAATTTTCGCATTTAATTTCCCTTGCAATTGAAATTTTAATTAAAGTTAAATAATTTCAATGGGATACTATCAAAAAGTTCTTTCTTTCGCAAATTGACTTCACAATTTATTTTCTAAATTAATTTTTCCATCAGGAGTCAGCACTTTCATAATAAATAATTTTGACAAATTATATAGCGTCTATTGAATCGTTGTTTTTAAACATATGCTGGTTGGTGCCGCTGTGGCTGCATGACATCTTGAGCTAAGGCTGCTATTGTAGTCACAAAATCGGCAAGATTTTTACTATTTAGCTAATATACTTTCATGTATTAAATAAAATGATTATAGATTACTTTCAGGAGTACCGATAAAAGCTGCAAAGTTGACATGGTATTTTAGTGGTACAAACTCGATGATTTCATAATCAGCTAGATTATGAATATGAAAGGGATCATCTTTAATTAGTGTTTCCAATTGCTCGCGGTTTTGTAATTGTGAAATAATGACACCGCCTGTTCTCGGGTTTTGAGGCCCAGATGTAATGAAATAATTTTTTTGATAACCTTCTTCTAAGAAGGCGCGGTGCGCGGTGACATGTTGATCGATTATGTCCAAAGGTTGTTTATAAGCCAGCATAATTACAAACATTTTATAACAATTCCTTATCTTATTAGATTTAACCCAATTACAAAATTTCAAGAATTTAATAAATATCATTTCCAGTGTAATATTCATATTACTAATAGAAACAATAGTATGTAAATATTACTTAAGATAAATAATGAATTCAAGTTAATCGTTACAGATATAATTCTTGACATAAAGTTGTATTGTTGGTACTCATCACATCATTCGTTATTCCATTTGAGATCCGCTGATCGCTCATTGCTTAATTAAGGAGTGTGTTATGGAAAAAAAACAAGCCAAGCCGGCTGCGAGTCCTAAGCCACAAACGCCAACAAGTACACCGAAAAGTAATAAAACAGATAAATCTCCTCAACATGTTAGCCCCCCTGCGCTGCACCGTGGGCAATCCACGCCGATTGGTAAACAACCAAACTCCAAAAATGTTGCAACGTCACCACTGCATCGCGCCCAAACCCTGCCAATTGAGATTAAACCTTCACCGGCAACGCCAAAGCAAATAGACCAGCCTGTTCCTCAATTACCTGCCAATTACGAAGCAACCTTAGAAACAGGTAGTAATAGTTCAGGGGGTGGGGAAGAAGGTGGGCATTACCAAGTGTTATGGTTAACGCTCGCTTGTTTAAATGGAATATTTAGTCCGGCAAATGGCCCCAAAATTCAAGAGATCGTTTTAGAAGGAAATGACTTACCTTTTGATGATGTTGAAATACTCCACACCGATACCACACTTACATTATTTCAATCGAAATACCGCAATCGTGAAAAACCAAGTCAGGGTGAAATTGGCTTACTCGATTTACTTGCAGACAAAGGCAAAAAGAAAGTAGCTGAGGAAGGCGGTAGTACAAATAGTAATAAAGATGACTTTTCATTAGAAAAATATTTCGTTGGGATGGAAAAAGCAAAAGCTAAATATCCTGGAAAAGAAATTCGATTCATCATTTGTACAACTGTTGGGTTTAACAAAGGTAGTAAAAAAAGCAAAAATCTAGACATAGATACTAGTAGAGAATTCTGGAGCGAAGAAGGTGTATTAACAGCACTTGCTGCAACCGAACTTGATCCCTTATTAAGATATAGTTATATGCAAGATGGCAAAAAGACCCCCTTGTGTACTTTGGATAAACAATATTATTGCCGTTTTGCAGATGAATTTATTGAATTAGACGAAAATACAGAAGCCGCAGATAGTGATGAAGATGAGAGTGAAGATAGTGGCAGTGAAGAAGATGAAAGTTTGGCAAAAAAGAAAGAAGTTAAAAAAGTCATTTTTGATAAACTGCGACGATGCATCGAAAATGCTCGAGAAAATGAAGAAGAGTGGGTTAGTTGGGAGGAGATTGATGATGATGATCATATAAAAGATTATCTCAAACATCTACAATTTTGGACGAATCAACCCAAAAACCCTGCTTTGTGTAAGCTAATTAAAGCACAATTGGTTGAGCATATACAATTTGGTGCAAATGAAATCCAAGAATATCTTGTACGTGTTTTCCCCCAGGTACGTGCAGCTAAAAAAATTATGATGGCTAAAGATATTCAGCTTTATTTAAAGCAAGCGCGCGGCGCTATTTTAACCAAACATCTTGGCGTTATCAGTCGCCAGTATCATGTAAGATTTGTATTGAGCGAAATAGAAAGGCTAAAGCTAAGTTCACGTTTAGAATTCCGAATCGTTTATAAACATTTATGTGGTTTTCTGAGCAAGTCTGTTCATAATATTATGTTACTCACTTCCACTGAAGCAGATACACTAAAATTTATTGTCAATAATCTAATTCATACTATTTATAATGATCCGAAAATAATGAAAGCATCTGCTAAAGTTATTTTTGGTGAAGATTGGTTTTTGGCGCCACCGGATATATATCCATTTTTTGAAACTGATACAACCTCAAAAAAAGTACTAGATTTTGCTGTCGATGATTTATTGCGGGTTGAAACCACTCGTTTAATTATTATCGACCGCGCGCATGAACTGCTTGCAAATGGTGCACGTGAATATTTGCAGCGTTTTATGCAATCGGCAAAAGAAAATAAGGTTCGGGTAATATTACTTGTTGATCAAAAAGCAAAAAATCAGTTAAAAGCTTTATGTGGCGATGTTATTGAAGTAGAACAAGAACCATGGTTATTAACTGCAGCCGACATGCAACAAATATTTTCGTCTGAAGTATATGAAGGACAATGCCTTACTATATTTGACCAACATACAATTCAACTAACAGCAGTTGGCGAACAACAAACACCAGCGCTCTTCAATGCAATATGTCATCCGCTGGCAATGGTAGATGCGATTCAATCTGCTAAAAGCGAGCATGTTCCTGCACAACAAAAAATTACTGAAGCTCAGGAAGTGGCACCAGAACAACAGCTTTTGTGCGTCACGAATCCAGCGGCAATGAGTTTTGAATTATTTATGTCTGTTTATTCAATAGAGGCGCTCTGTGCGGCTGAACAGATTCACTATCTGCAATATTATGGTTTAGATGTTAATACTGAAAATGAAGCGCTATTAAATCAAATTACCGCTGAGGTAAATAAAGCAACCAAATGTACATGGAAAATGAATGCTAAGCATTCGCGTTTTTATTACAATAAAGCAAGCCACACAGATGGCTTACCGATTTATGCAGTGCAACCAGTTACTGCAAAGCAACTGGCTCAGGTAGTACGTTATAAAGATTCAGTAAATCAAATACCGGTTCCTTGTAGTTCATTTGTATTGCCTAAGAACAAAGATGAAAAGCCGATTGAATTACTCTGGCAACAAGTGCAGAAGAGCCGTGTTGTACTGACAGCTGATTTCGGTAGCGGTAAATCAACAGTACTTGAACAAATGTACCAGGACTGGCGCAGCGGCAAGAATAATCAGTTCGAGTGGGTTTTCTGTCTGCGCTTACCGGAAGTCATTACACTTATCCAAGATCCCCTACGGCGTGAAAACTATCCACTGATTATTGAACATCAGGCTAAGTTACGGAAATGGATTACTGCAGATTTTTCATTGTGGCAAAATAGATCCATTACATCCGCCTTTAAGAGCGCTACAACTTTGCTGTTAATTGACGGCTGGGATGTGCTAAAACCAGAACAAATTGAAATAGCCTACCAATGGTTACAGAATTTACCAAAACAAATTCGATTTATCGTTGCAACGAGGCAGCACGCAGAGCAGCCGTTACTTGCATGTGTACAATCCAAAATCGGCTTGAGCGCATTAACGTTAGCTGAAATTGTTAAATTTATCCAAGCTTTTCAATTTGATCGTAAAGATAAATCAGCAAATGTTGTGAAAAGTCGTGCTGCGGAATTCGCGAAATTAATACTCGGTTGGCTGGACTTAGAAAATAATACCCAAGCGGTAGAAGTATTACAGCGTCCATTACATTTAAAGCTCTTTTGTGAAGCACTTCGCTCATATTATCAGAAATGGAAAAAAGCGGAGTCGACAACGTTAGAGAAAGATAGTGAGGATGTGCCCTGGTCAGATAAACGTTTATATCGCAGCAAATTATATATCCTGATCATTCAAGAACAATTACGTCATTATGTGGCGGATTATGTTTCAGCGCGTGGAGCCTATGCGCAATCTGAGCAACGGCAACAATTGTTAACTCAGAGTTTGTTGTTGCGCTTACGAGAAATAGCATTCATGCAAACTTTTAACTTAAAGCCCACCATAAATTTTTCTGCATTGCCACAGGTCAAAATCATCGACCAAGAGCTATACGATCTGGGCTTGGTTGTGCCAAACAATTTAAATAAACCTGAAGATGGTTTTTCTTTTGTACATCGTATATTTGCCGAAACATTTACCACTGAGTTTATCTTAATGGGTTTATTGCAAGATCAGAATAATGATTGGCACCGGCAAATTTTTAGCATACTGCAAAGTGAAAGTGACAGACGTTGTCATGAGCAAGTATGGTTATTATTAGGCGAAATGATTCGTTATGGTGATCCATTACTAAGTCTAACAGACCCAGAATCGTTGCAAAGATTAAAGAAGAAAGTAGAGGACATGTTAGCAGAATTTGATATTATCGGTTCTTATACCAATTTCTTACATAGTTGCATTACCGGCGATGAACATCAAGATTTAATACCGCCCAGTATCAATTATCCTTTATGGTTCAAAGCAAACCAAGAATTATCAGAATCAGACGATGAAGCAGAGCAAAGGTCATCGCAAAAATCATCAAGTCCAATCGGCAATACTGACGTAAGTTCTGAGGAAAGCTTGATCCAAGCACGTTCTAGTAAAAGTAATGCATTGACGGAGGCGCGTTTATTTCTGCAGAGCAAGCAATTACATAATACATGGTTATTACGTCTGATTTGTCTTGATAGTGAAAAGAAAAAAGGCAAGCCCATGTCGAAGCAGGAATTGGCAGCAAAAATTAACTTTGACATTACAAAACTTGATGAATACCATTTAATCGCCCCCGCAGATTTACTACATATTATTCACCGAGCACCATGGCCAGAAATCAGTTGGGCAGGTTATTGGGATTTAGATGTCTATCTACGTTTGGTGCGGTTACAAAGTACATGTATTCCATCCGTATTAGCGGCTTATTTTATCCACCGAATCGAGAACCGTAATGGTCGCTATTATACTTATGGGCTTGATAGTGCATTGGGAGCGATACTTAGTACTTTGCGTCCTGATAAGCTTGACCCACAATCTGCTATTTATTTCTTGTTGATGCTACAAACCATATTGCGACAGCCGCAATTTATTAGCAATATCCCCAAAAGTAACCTGCGTGATTTTGCTTGTGCTTTTATTCCTGAAGTTCTGCAACTTTGTTGGCGGCAATTCCAACGAACTGGCCGATATCCATGGTTGGGCATCAATACGATTTATCAGATTTGTGCTGTTTTTCGTATACCGATTTACTATGATGAGCAGACCAAACATTTCATATTGTCCATTTATCATAATGGCAAAGAGCTTATTAAAGTATCTTTATCTTGCCCCAATCAGCAACAAAGAAAATATGTGGAAACTTGTATCGCCCAAGCCAAGTTACAAACTTCCTATGCCGAGAGGAATTTGCCTGCGATTCAATGGGTTGCGTTAGAGCATGATGAAGCATATTTGGATGAATTATCCTTAAGCCAAGTTCCGCTATTTAGTCAGCCAGCGCCAATATTATTTAAAAATACTTCTAAACCAGCAGCGGTAGATCAAGCGACAACAGGAAAATTGGGGCACAATCGCAGCCAATCGATGTCATGAATAAAAAACAGATTAGCGCTGATAGACTAGTTTTCCATTGACATAAGTAGCAATAATACTGCGGTCATCGCCTAACATCATTAAGGCAAACAATTTATCTGTTAAGCCAGAAGAAAATTGCAAACGGCGCTTGAGTAGCGGGGTGGCGCCCTGTATATCTAAGACGATAAAATCTGCTTCTTTGCCAGTTTGGAAGTTACCTAACTGATTATCGAGGTTTAATGCTTTAGCGCCACCTAGGGTTGCCAAATAAAAACCTTGGTAAGGTGATAGGGTTATATTTTGTAACTGGGCAACTTTATAAGCTTCATTTAAGGTTTGCAGCATGGAAAAACTTGTGCCCGCACCTACATCGGTACCCATGCCCACACGTACATTGTATTGCAGCGCTTTTGCTAATTTAAATAAACCACTACCCAAAAATAAATTTGATGTTGGGCAAAAAGCAACTCCGGTTTGTGTGCTATGCATGCGTGCGAATTCAGCATCGGTTAATAAAACGCCGTGTGCCAATATAGTGGTTGGGCCGAGCAATTGATATTGGTCAAAAACAGCTAAGTAATTTTTGGCGTGATAGATTTTTTGTGTCCACGCCACATCATCCGCATTTTCGGCGATATGTGAATGAAGATAACTATCAGGAAATTCTTGTTTCAGTTGTTTTATTTTTTCAAATAATTCAGGGGAAGTTGTAGGTGGGAAGCGTGGTTCAATGGCATAGAGTAATCGTGTGCCTGGTTTTTTATGCCATTTATTAATTAATTTTTTTGATGCTCGATAAGCTTGCTTAGGAGTTTCAATTAAATAGTTGGGTAAATTACGATCGGCAATTACTTTCCCAGTAATAATGCGCATCTCTTTTTGTTCTGCTGCGGTAAACAATGCATCAATAGCTTGTGGATAACTGCTGGAAAAAATCATCGCAGTGGTGGTGCCATTGCGCAGTAATTCAGCAAGAAAAAAATTGCTCACTTCCACAGCGTATTTTTGATTTTTAAATTTTTGTTCAAATGGAAAAGTATAGCTTTGCAACCACTGAAATAAATGGCCACCAGGTGCTGCAATCATATCAAGTTGAGGATAATGAATATGGGTGTCAATAAATCCAGGCATGATTAAACTGTTGGGATAATACACAATAACTGTTTTAGATGGAACTTGATTCTTTAATGATGCATAAGAACCTACAGTTGTTATTTTTCCACCGCGTATTACCAACAAACCATCAGCAATATATTGATAAGATTGTGCGGGTGCTTGCATTACAAAGCCTGGGTCTTTGAAAAAATGCAATATGGGTCCACGGATATAAGTTGTTTCAGCTTGCGCGGCAGCGGTGCGGCATAGCGTGAATAAAAAGCAACAACCTATGAAAAGTAACAGTGATTTTAGATTTATTTTTCTCATATGTTCTGTGTTACCCATTAGGATGTGACAAATATCAATTTACAAGTTGTTAAAACAGTATGAGGTCACGTAACTATTTTTTTTGTTTACAACTTCAAAAAATGATACTTGACCCCATCGCTTACTGCCTATTGTTTATTTGCGGCGTAACGAGAGATTAGCAGCGACTAAATTTCCCGGTAGACCCTTGCTTTGTTCCGGTGTTGAATTTACTGCTGGGCTGATAATTGGACGTATCGCTGCTGTTGTGCTCATTGTTGATAATGTTGCAGCTCTGAGACCTTGTGGCAAAAGTTGCTGTAACTTCTCCAAAGCCTGCTCTATTGTAGCGATGTCATTTTTACGTTCAGCAATGAGTGCTGGGCCCTTTATTTTGAGTTCTTCTAAAAGTTTGCTTCTTTCAGGAGTATCTTTGAATACCATCCTTACTCTTGTTTGCTCTTCTACATATTGCTTGGTCTGCTTTTCAAATTCAGCTAGCTTGTTTCTATAACGTTCAGGGCTTTTTTTTAAGCTGGTAATTATATTATCCAATTTTTTACTATTATTATCTAATTCATAGTCAAGCAGTGCATCATCTAAATCTTCCTCAGCAGATATCCCTAATAACTGAGCATAGGTAAGAACTAAATTGCCACGATCGTGACCAAAATAAGCCATACCCATAATTACAATCGGTTTTAATATTTCACCAATTTGCTTTGCAATTATTGCACGTTCATTTCTAGCGGTTGGTGTTATTTCATTATATAAATCCATAATTACCTCTTATCGTTAAATTTCTATTAATTTTATTCATAGCGCGTCCTGCGGAGCCTCTTGGCGGCCCGTAACAAAAGAGTATAGGGCAGGCTGTGTCCGAGCTACGAAAGCATTGATGCAGTATAACATAGTTTCGTTTATCAGCTGCGGCGCAAAGAGAGATTAGCAGTGACTAAATTTCCTGGCATCCCTTTGCGTTGTTCCGGTACTGAAGTTACTGCAGGACGGGTAATTGTTGGTGCCGTTGCAATTGTGTTCATTGTTGATGGTGTCGCAGCAGTGAAACTTTGCGTAATGAGTTGGTCTAACTGTTTCAATGCCTGCTCAATCTTAACGATATCAGCTTTTCGTTGTGCGAGTAAAGCAGGCCCCTTTAACCTGAGTTCTTCTAAACGTTTGTTTCTTTCGGGTGTATCTTTGAAGACCATCGTTATTTTTATTTCTTGGTCTATATAGAACTTGATTGATTGTTCAAATGTATCAAGATTTTGTTTTAAACGTTCAGGTACTTTTTTTAGTTTGGAAATTATGCCATCTAATTTTCTATGGTTATTATCCAATGCATAATCAGTCAGTGCGTCATCTAAATCTTGCTCAGCAGATATTCCCATTAATTTATTATAGCTAAAAACTAATTTGCCATGTTCATGACCAAAATAAGCCATATCCAGAGTAACAATCGGTATTAATGTGTCTTGAATTTTCTTAGCGATTGTTTGACGCATTCTTCTATCTGACTTTGCAGTTAATTCATTAGCTGAATCCATAATTACCTCTTATTAATATATTTTGGCCGATGTTTTTTTCTTCGTAGCATGTCCTTTGATGCTTCTGGCAACGTGTCCGCGTTATAATCCAGTTCGCGAACACGGAGCTCGTGCTCCTTAGTCCGCGCTACGAAGAGCGATTTACGCAGTGTATCACACTTTGCTTTTATCTAATGCTGTGTGTTTTTTAATACCCGTTTGTATACTTTGTAGCAGCGCTTTAAATATTTTCGGATTACCCGCAACCACTTGACCTGTCTGCAAGTAATTTTCACTGCCCGCATAATCACCTAATAAGCCACCGGCTTCACGAATGAGTAACGCGCCGGCAGCAATATCCCAAGGGCCAAGCCCGGATTCCCAAAAGCCATCAAAACGTCCTGCCGCTACATACGCTAAATCCAATGCAGCAGCG
>CAYSGV010000069.1:0-10912 GCA_964430685.1 uncultured Gammaproteobacteria bacterium | reverse complement strand
GTATTGAAAGCTGGCTCATTCGCACCCGAGCTCTGTGGCCATATTGCCAGTTATGCATCTGCGGCCATGCTTTATGAAGTAGGCTTTAATCATTTTTTTCATGCTGCCAATAAAGACCACGGTGGTGATTTAGTTTATGTGCAAGGTCATTCTTCACCAGGTATTTATGCGCGTGCTTTTTTGGAAGGGCGATTAACAGTTGAGCAACTTTCTAAATTTCGTCAAGAAGTGAATGGCAAAGGTTTATCTTCTTATCCACATTCTTGGCTTATGCCAGATTTTTGGCAATTTGCCACTGTATCGATGGGGTTAGGTCCTATCTTTAGTATTTATCAAGCGCGCTTTTTAAAATATTTACAGCATCGCAATTTAGTTAATACCGAAAATCGCAAAGTTTGGGTTTTTTGTGGCGATGGTGAAATGGATGAACCCGAATCAATAGGTTCCATTACCATTGCCGGTCGCGAACAACTCGATAATTTAATCTTTGTCATTAATTGTAATTTGCAAAGATTAGATGGTCCTGTTCATGGTAATGGCAAAATTATCCAAGAGCTCGAAGGTGTTTTTCGTGGCGCCAGTTGGAATGTCATTAAAGTTGTTTGGGATAGTCATTGGGATAATTTACTGGCTAAAGACAGCAAAGGTTTATTGCGTCAACGTATGATGGAAGTCGTTGATGGTGAATATCAAAATTACTCTGTGCAAGATGGCGCTTATTTTCGCGAACATTTTTTTGGTAAAAATCCTGAGTTATTAGAAATGGTCGCACATTTGTCTGATCAAGAATTACTCAAACTCAATCGTGGCGGTCATGATTTGCAGAAAGTATTTACGGCTTATCATGCTGCGGTGAATCATAAAAACCAACCCACAGTCATACTTGCGAAAACGGTTAAAGGTTATGGCATGGGTGCTGCAGGTGAAGGACAAAATATTACACATCAAAGAAAGAAAATGTCTGCTGATGATCTCAAAGCATTTCGTGACCGTTTCGCAATTCCTGCTAGTGATGCAGATTTAGAACAGCTTAATTTTATTAAGCCGGATGCAAAAAGTCCTGAATTAAAATATTTACAACAAAGACGCCAAGATCTAGGTGGTTATTTGCCAGCACGGCGCACACAAAGTGATACGTCATTAAGCGCACCACCATTAGATACATTCGCAAGTTTATTGGTGGACACTGGTGATCGCCATATTTCCACAACCATGGCTTTTGTGCGTATCATTTCCACGTTATTAAAAGATAAAACATTAGGACCGCGTATTGTACCTATTGTTCCAGATGAATCACGCACCTTTGGTATGGAAGGTTTATTTCGGCAAATTGGTATTTATTCACCAGTAGGACAACTGTACCAGCCGGAAGATTCGAAACAAGTGATGTATTATCGTGAAGCAACTGATGGACAAATTTTAGAAGAAGGCATTAGTGAAGGTGGTGGCTTTAGTTCATGGATTGCTGCGGCCACTTCATATAGTATAAATAATTATGCAATGATCCCATTTTTTATTTATTACTCGATGTTTGGTTTTCAACGCATCGGTGATATGGCTTGGGCTGCGGGTGATATGCAAGCGCGTGGTTTTTTATTAGGTGCAACCGCTGGACGTACCACCTTAGCTGGTGAAGGGTTACAACATCAAGATGGCCACAGTCATATTTTGTCGAGCACTATTCCAAATTGTGTGAGTTATGATCCTACATTTGCTTTTGAAGTTGCGGTCATCATTCAGCACGGTATGAAACAAATGTTCGAAGAACAAAAAAATGTTTTTTATTACATTACGTTGATGAATGAAAATTATCAGCATCCACAAATGCCAAAAGATGCAGAAGCAGGCATTATTAAAGGCATGTATCTTTTGCAACAAAGTGAAACCAAATTTAAAAATCGTGTGCAATTATTGGGTTCAGGCGCCATATTACGCGAAGTATTACAAGCAGCAAAAGTATTAGAAGAAGAATACGAAGTGAGTTGTGATATCTGGAGTGTCACCAGTTTTACGGAATTGCGTCGTGAAGCACTCGATGTGGAACGTTATAACCGTTTGCATCCAGAAGCCAAACCTAAAATAAGTTATGTCACCGAATGTTTACAAGATAAAGCTGGTCCTATTATTGCGGCCACGGATTATATCAAAGCATTTGCAGATCAAATTCGTCCATTTATTTCGCAAACTTATGCAGTATTAGGTACCGATGGTTATGGTCGTAGTGATACGCGTGAGCAACTACGTTACTTTTTTGAAGTCAACTGGCAAATGATCGTTTATACGACATTGTCGGTATTAGTCAGCCAGCAAAAATGCTCATTAGCAACATTAAAAAGTGCAATGAAAAAATTGGGTATCGATCCAAATAAACCAAATCCAATGCTGGTATAGTATTTAAGTTCAATTTAGGGGGATTAAACATTGGCCGATATTCAATCTGTTTCTGTTCCTGATATCGGTGGTGCGCAAGATGTGTCAGTGATTGAGATCTTGGTAAAACCAGGTGATCAAATTGAAAAAGATGCATCCATTGTGACACTTGAATCGGATAAAGCTTCTATGGAAGTACCTGCACCGTTTGCAGGCGTAGTTAAAGAAGTTAAAGTGAAGATTGGTGATAAAGTTTCTGAAGGCAGTTTATTATTAACCGTAAGTGGCGCAAGCGCAGAGTCAAAACCGGCGCAATCGCAACCGAAAGCTGCGCCAGAAACACAGAAACCTGCTGCAGAAGCTGCACCTGCAAAAGCAAGTGCACCTGTTGAAACCGCAAAACCACAAACAGAACCAACACCTGAACCAACAGATAGCGAATTACTTTATGCGGGACCGGCAACCAGACGTTTGGCGCGTGAATTAGGGGTGTCATTAGATGTCATTACCGGCACAGGACCTAAAGGCCGCATTCTAACTGAAGATTTACATCGTTATGTTAAAAATGCATTAGCTGGATCCAAGCAAGGTGGTGGCGGCGGCTTGCCTGCGCAACCCACTGTTGATTTTAGTAAATATGGTGCTGTTGAATCACAACCACTTACACGCATTAAAAAATTAAGTGGTGCAAATTTACATCGTAATTGGTTATTGGTACCACACATTACACAATTTGGCGAAGCGGATATTACCGAAATGGAAGCATTTCGTAATGCTCAAAAAGATGAAGCGCAAAAACGTAACATCAAAATGACGCCGTTAATCTTTTTGATGAAAGCAGTGGTTGCGGCATTAAAACAATATCCACAATTTAATGCTTCACTTGATGCCAGTTTAGAAAATTTAATTATGAAGAAATATTTTCATATTGGTGTTGCAGTGGATACCCCAAATGGTTTAGTTGTGCCAGTGGTGCGCGATGTCGATCAAAAAGGGCTTTGGGTATTAGCACAAGAATTAGCAGTACTCAGTGATAAAGCACGTAAAAAAACATTATTACCAAACGATATGGAAGGTAGTTCATTTAGTATTTCCAGTTTAGGTGGTATTGGTGGCAGTGCTTTTACGCCGATTGTGAATGTGCCTGATGTGGCTATTTTGGGTGTATCGAAAGCAGAAATAAAACCTGTTTACCAAGATGGACAATTTGTGCCACGCTTAAAATTACCGTTGTCGTTATCCTATGATCATCGCGTGATTGATGGTGCAGATGGCGCACGTTTTATGCAATATTTAACAGATGTGCTGAGTGATATACGCCGATTATTATTGTAATTTATCTTTCTTCGAAGCGCGGACCAAGGAGCGTTAGTTCCGTGTCCGCGAAATAATATGTATCAGTTTATTTAACAAATGAGATTGAGGTTAACATGAGTGATTTACCAATTATAACAGCAGATGTCGTTGTTATCGGTACCGGCCCTGGCGGTTATACAGCAGGTTTTCGAGCAGCAGATTTAGGTAAAAATGTTGTCTTTGTTGAGAAAGAAGCTGAAATCGGTGGTGTCTGTTTAAATGTCGGTTGTATTCCATCGAAAGCATTATTGCATGCTGCTAAAGTAGTTGAGGAAGCGCGCCACATCAGTGAACACGGTATACAATTTGGTAAACCAACATTTGATAATAAGAAATTGCGTGAATGGAAAAATACGGTAATCAAACGTTTAACCTCAGGTTTGCGCGGCTTAGCCAAACAACGTAAAGTGAATATAGTGCAAGGTAAAGGTCGTTTTCGCAGTGCTAGTGAAATTGAAGTTGAAACAGCAAATGGCATGCAGGTGATTAAATTTACCAATGCTATTATCGCAGTTGGCTCTGAACCGGTGCGTTTACCATTTTTACCAGATGATCCACGCATTATGGATTCAACGGGTGCACTTGAACTTGAAAAAATTGATGGTGAATTATTAGTGATCGGTGGCGGTATTATTGGTATGGAAATGGCCACTGTTTATGAAGGCTTTGGTAGTAAAGTGACGGTGGTTGAAATGCTTGATAGCATTATTGCCGGTGCAGATAAAGATATTGTGGCACCATTGTTAAAACGCGTCACACCACGATTTAAAAATATTTATTTCAATACCAAGGTAACCAAAGTTGAAGCGAAAAAAGATGGTTTGTGGGTTACATTTGAAGGTGAAAAAGCACCAAAAGAGCCACAACGTTTTGATCGCATATTAAGTGCTGTCGGTCGCAAACCCAATGGTAAATTAATCGACGCAGAAAAAGCAGGTGTGAAAGTTGATGAACGTGGATTTATACCGGTTGATAATCAATTGCGCACGAATATTGCCAATATTTTTGCCATCGGTGATGTGGTCGGTAATCCCATGTTGGCGCATAAAGCCGTGCACGAAGGTATTGTGGCTGCAGAAGTGATTGCGGGCATGAAACATTACTTTGATGCAAAAGTGATCCCTTCCGTTGCTTACACCGATCCAGAAATTGCTTGGGTAGGTGTCACCGAAATAGAAGCGAAAGCAAATGGCATTAATTATGGGAAAGGTAGTTATCCCTGGGCTGCAAGTGGACGTGCATTAGCAATGGGCCGTGATGATGGTGTGACTAAAATTCTTTTTGATGAAAAAACAAAACGCATTATTGGTGCAGGTATTGTGGGAACGAACGCGGGCGAATTAATTAGTGAACTTGCACTCGCTATTGAAATGGGATGCGAAGCAGAAGATATTGCACTCACTATTCACCCACATCCAACTTTAAGCGAAACAGTAATGAATGCCGCGGAAGTTTATTTGGGCAGTGTCACAGACATCTATGCACCCAAACGTAAACCTGCAGAGAAGAAAGATTAAATAAAAGATGCCAAAGGCGGATAATCAGCACCTCTGTCGTTGATTATCCGAGTATTCCCATCATACTTTAAAATATGAAAATGTTATCTTCTCTTTTCTTGTCATTGCGAGGGCATTCTACCAATCAATTTAAATAACCTGAAATCTATGCCGCCCGTGGCAATCTCCAACTACGAAGTACTATTCAGGAGATTGCCACGGGCGGCATAGATTAATATAGCCATTGTTCATTGGTAGAGCGCACTCGCAATGACAGGAAACACAGATATAATTTTATATGTAACATGGCAAGTGGCGAGAGACAACAATGGATGTACCCATCTTAAAATTACACTGGGAACGATTTAAAGCGCATGTTGATTTAGATCTGAACCAAGCAGCACTTTTGCTTGCCCCATATACTAAAGATGCGATCGATCAATTAATACTATTATCGGAAGGCTGTGCCAATACCAATTATAAAGTGACTTTTAAAAATAAAAGACCACCTATCGTTATACGTATTTATATACGTGAGAAAACTGCATTAGCTCTCGAAGTGAGCATTCATCGATTAGTTGCCAATCAAATTCCTGTGCCGTGCCATTATTATGCTGATGATCAGTGCACCGTTTATGCTTATCCTTATGCGATTATGGAATGGATCGAAGGGCAGCTAATGCGAGAAATTGTATTAACCAAAGACGAACAAGCAATCAGTGAATGTGCCTATGATGCAGGAAAATATTTGAATGTGCTACGTCAATTTAAATTTCCCCAAGGTGGTTTTTTTACCGAATATTTACAAATTCGTCCATTTACAAAAGAAGAAGAATATCCGCCTTTTATGCTTAATCTTTTAGCAGATAATGTTGTGCAAGAAAGTTTAGGAGCATCTTTACAACAAGCAGTGACGCAGTTGATTACAACCCATGTAAACTTATTTTCCCAAGAAGAAACTGCCAATTTAACGCATGCAGATTACGATCCTGCCAATATGTTGGTGAAGCAAATAAATAGTAAATGGCAAATTGCTGCAATACTGGACTGGGAATTTGCATTTGCAGGAACCTATTTGCTTGATATGGGTTTGATGTTGCGTTACAGCCATAAATTACCTGCATGCTACGAAAAAAGTTTTATTGCTGGTATCGAAACGCAGGGGACACCACTGCCGCTTAACTGGAAAAAGCAAGCAAAGCTTATGGACTTACTCTGTCTGTTACAATTAGCGCATTCCAATCCATTTTCACAACGTCCTAAAATGAATCGTGATGTGGTTTCATTAATTGCTGATACCATCAATAACTGGCAAATTTTTTAATATAAAATTGGTGTCATTGTGTTAAATTTTTCTATTGCATAAACAGGTTATTCTTTTCCGTCATTGCGTATGCGGATTACTCTTTCTTGTCATTGCGAGGGCGTTCTACCAATGAACTGAAATAATCTGCAATCAAAGCCGCCCGTGGCAATCTCCAACTACGAAGTACTATTCAGGAGATTACCACGGGCGGTATGTATTTGTACGAGCATTTAACTTATTGGTTAACGCCCTCGCAATGACAGTAAAAGAAGTAAGAATCAATGGGATCACAAGCATTACATTGCAATTGCTAGCATGTTTAAATCCACCTCCAACTTCATAAAAATTAAATCATCTGTTATAATTGCCGATTAATTAAGATAAAGAGTTTTCCCTTGACTAAGTTAGCTGAAAACATCGATAAACGGCGCACTTTTGCCATTATTTCGCATCCAGACGCCGGTAAAACTACCCTGACCGAAAAGTTATTATTATTCGGTGGTGCGATTGCGCTTGCTGGTGCTGTCAAAGGTCGTAAAGCGGCACGGCATGCCACATCCGACTGGATGAAACTCGAGCAAGAACGGGGGATTTCCGTTACTACTTCAGTCATGCAATTTATTTACAACGATCATATAGTCAATTTATTAGACACACCAGGTCACGAAGATTTCTCTGAAGACACTTATCGTACTTTAACAGCCGTGGACTCTGCATTAATGGTCATTGATGCAGTCAAAGGTGTAGAAGCCAGAACAATTAAATTATTTGAAGTGTGTCGCATGCGTCAAACACCAATCATGACTTTTATTAATAAATTGGACCGTGATTGTCGTGAACCATTGGTGTTGCTTGATGAAATTGAACAAATTTTAAAAATACGTTGTGCACCGATGACTTGGCCCATTGGCTCTGGTCGACATTTTAAAGGTATTTATCACATAGCCGACGATACGGTTTATCTTTATCATGCGCCGCATGGGGGCAAGCCAACCGCGAGTCAACCGATTATTGGCTTAAATAATCCCGAACTCGAACAATTTTTAGATAAAGATGATCTGAAACGTTTAAAAGAAGAAATTGAACTCGTCACCATTGCTTCACATCCCTACGATCATGAACAATATTTAACAGGAAAAATTACGCCTGTATTTTTTGGTTCCGCAATGAATAATTTTGGTGTGCAGTTACTCTTAGATTGTTTTGTGTCCCAAGCACCTGCGCCCTTGACACGGCAAACCACAAAAAAAGAAATTAATCCTCATGATCAAGCATTTTCTGGATTTGTTTTTAAAATCCAAGCAAATATGGATCCGCAACATCGTGATCGCATTGCTTTTTTACGTGTTTGTTCGGGACATTACCAAAAAGGTATGAAAGTTTGGCAAGTGCGTACACAAAAAGAAGTGCAAATTAATCAAGCACTGACTTTTATGGCTGGTGAACGTTCGCATGTAACAGATGCGTGGCCTGGAGATATTATTGGTTTGCATAATCACGGCACCATTCAAATTGGCGATACTTTTACTGAAGGTGAATCTTATCAATATTATGGTATTCCTTATTTTGCACCGGAATTATTTCGCTTGGTGCGATTGCACGATCCATTGAAAGCGAAAGCATTACAAAAAGGTTTAAATGAATTATCAGAAGAGGGTGCCACACAAGTTTTCCGACCCTTACGCAGTCAAGAATTAATTTTAGGCGCAGTGGGCACGTTGCAATTTGATGTGGTTGCATTTCGTTTGAAGAATGAATATCGCGTTGAATGTAGTTATGAAACGATTTCAGTATATTCCGCACGCTGGATTGTGTGTGATGATACAGCGATGCTAAATGACTTCAAACAAAAAGCAGCGGATCATTTAGCCCTCGATCATGCAGGATGCTTAACTTA
Source organism: uncultured Gammaproteobacteria bacterium (assembly GCA_964430685.1). Classification (GTDB taxonomy): domain Bacteria; phylum Pseudomonadota; class Gammaproteobacteria; order CAYSGV01; family CAYSGV01; genus CAYSGV01. Next base: position 2,487 of record CAYSGV010000069.1, on the reverse strand, counting down.
TCTTGCTCCCACCCGTGTAAATTTAGAATTAATCATCGAACGCTGGCCCAAAATTCAATTTATGGATACAAGAGAGCATTTAATATCAGCATAAAGCTCCTTCTCCGGCTCTTCAGGGGGAAGTACGTTAAACTGTGTCACTCTTTGTAGCGCGGACTAAGGAGCTTTAGCTTCGTATCCGCGAAAACATTGCTTATTGCTAACACAGTTCCACAAAAACTCTCCAGTTTAGTACCTCATTTAAGAAAGTGTTAAGAATGATTAGGTAGTATGGGATCTAATGGATGTCCTTTTGGCCTACGCTTTCCCTATTCCATCGGGCGTCCAAACGACTTATAATATGATAAATTCATTGTATTTTCAGCGATAAGACCTAAAAACTCAAGGAGAAATGCATGCAAAGCTTTAAAGAGTTAGCACAAACACTACCTGAAGAAGGCATAATTTTTGATGTTGTAAAGCAATTTAGCAAAGAATTAGGTGATGATTCTGAGGTATTAGGTGGTCTTATGACTGCTGAGTCATTGCGTGTTCGCATCAATAGTCCTGGTAGTGAAGAACAAAAACAAGTTAGTCACGCGATTGCGCTAGAATATGTGCTTAGACGTGAAGAAGATCTTGCAGCAGATATCGCAGCTTTTGAAGCGCAATTTAAAAAAGAAATTCACAGAGCCATCAGAAAACGCAGAGAAACAGAAGTTGTGATTAGCGATTCTATGGACGTAGATGAAAAGGCACAAAAAAGAGTAAAAGACAAAATTGCTGACGCGCAAGTCGAAATGGCATTGCTGCTTACTGAATATCATCATGTGCACACATTGGCTCATTCTTTGGTTGCACAATATACCGATACGAGAATTACCGTAGTGCAAAACCGTATGGATAATCACTTCCGTGTGTTAGCTGCTCAAATTGCCGAACTTTTTCCTGGCGATGCGAATCAAGAAGTACGGGAACGCTTAATTGATGCGGTTCAAGAAGGCCGCCAAATTCATGAAGATTCAAAAGCACGCTCACTTGCAGATATTGCTCGAATTGTGACGGACTCTTATGCACAGCCAGTTGAGCCCAGTGTCAATCCCAGAGTGGCGCCGGTACAAGCTCAAGCACAAGTTGTTCGCCCAGCCGTGGTTAGGGTAAATGCTGTTTCCGTGCCAACCGTTACTGTGCCAAATGCTGCACCTGTTCTAGCACCGAAGCCTCCACAACCAAAAGCCTTAAGCGCTGCAGAAAAAGAAATGGAAAGGAAAAAACTTGCTCAAGCTATGGGTGTGAACAGCACGGGTATTGCAATTAGAGATTTATTGCGCTTCCAATTAATTGAATTAGGTTATATTAGAGATTTGACCAACATCGCTAAACTCTATCCTAGTCAAAATACTCAAACTTTTATTAATATGCTTAATCATTATAAGCATGATGTAATGAGCAACGATTTTAATGCAATGCAAAACCATAAAGCTGAAATAACTAACCTGGATAATTCACAAAGCGACCTGAAAGGTAAAATAATTGAGCTAATGGCTGGGAATGATTCTTTTAGTAATAAACTTGCAGCAATGGAAAGAATGAATCTTGCTAACAATATCCAAGCAAACCAACCCGCTGCAGATCTCAACATTAATAAAATTGAGGCACCCGCTGTTAAAGTGCGTGCTTAATCAGGTTTCGCTAAACAAATTTCTGCCCTTAATAAATACCCTTAAATTTTTTGTTTAAGGGTATTTTTTTATTTCAGATATTGTTATATATTTAATTTGTCCCACTCGATCTTTTTTATTTAACAGCTATATTTTTATAATAACGATAAAAAAGTAACAAATTTCAAATAAGCAATTTTTGTATCATACCTCAAAACTATATTAACAATATGTATATAAAGGAGTTAAAAGCATGAGTAATTGTACACTTTGTCATAATGATTACGATAGGTCATTTGATGTAATAATGAACAATAAAACATATACTTTTGATTGCTTTGAATGCGCCATACAACTACTGGCACCCATTTGCAGTCTTTGTTATTGCAAAGTAATTGGTCATGGCGTTGAGAAAAATAAAAAAATTTATTGTTGTGCACATTGCGCTCGCTCCGATGGTGTTAGTGAATTAAAAGACCGCGCATAAAATAATAAGTACTTGTGAAAAATAAAGACAACTAAAACGCTAAATTTTAGGGAAAAATATTATGGCTGAAGTACTAAAATTAATACAGCAGGTTAATTTGAATCAAGTTGATGAAGCAAACTTCAAGAATAGGTCTGTGAGTTGCGTAGTATGCACTCAAAATAATCAAATTTTACTGCAGCAGCGCACGAAAGATTCAAAATCATTCCCAGAATATTTGTGTACTTTTGGCGGGAAAATTAAAGCAGATGAGAAACCACTGCAAGCGCTTATTCGCGAGCTTAATGAGGAATTAGGTGCACAAGTTAAGCCAGCAGATGTGGTGTTTTTAGGTACCATAACCGAGGCTGAAAATGAATA
>CAYSGV010000068.1:0-11202 GCA_964430685.1 uncultured Gammaproteobacteria bacterium | reverse complement strand
ATTAATATATTGCTCTAGGACAAATTTAGTTTGCTCTTTTTCCTTTGACACTAATCCGAGTAATCCTCCTATAAACCACCACATGATTTCATGTCTTGGATTAAATTTATTTTCTCGCAGAAAATTTTCAGCTAATTGCCTTTGCGCTTCCAAAGTTGAAGTGAATAATTTCATCCAATGATAAGCTGCTAAAAATTCTTGAAAAGTCAAATGGACGAAATAATAATCTTTTCGTTCTTCATTGATCTCTTCTTCATCAATGGCTTTTAAAAGTCCCATGGATAATATTTGCTTCAGTAACTCTTTGTCGTTACCATCTTTTGCGTACTTCTTTAATATTAATGTTAATTTTGACCGATGAATGATTAAACCTGTTTCTTGCATCTGCAAAAAAGCCAATTCAGCCAAGGCACATAATACTGGATATTTTTGTATATCTTCTAAAAATATTGCTGTAGAATCAAATGCTGCTGCTGAAAAGTTAATTCCAGGTTTTTTAGCAATATCAATAAGTAACAGCGTATACAAAACAGTCATCGTTAAATGCGATAACTTTTCAATTGCTTTGGCATGCTTACGCCAAATTGTACAAATAAATCCCAGCATAATGGGGATATGTCCTATTCCTCGAATAGTATGAAAACGGTACAAATAATCCTTTAAGTGATTTGCAGCCTCTTTTGCTGAGGACCAAAAAACCGCTCTATATATAAATCAATATCTTTATCCAAAAACCCAATGTTTTCTATTTTCCGGTCAAACTCACAACCATGGCGAGTACAATATGCATCAATAAAATAGGGTCTGGAACTTAATAATAGGTGTTCTTGGCTCAATACATCACGAATCAGTTCCCCTTGCTCTGTAGCTTCTTCTTCTTTTTCCTGAGCAATGGCTGCAACTTCGTCAAATCCATCCGCCGCAAACAGTATCTCATCCGCGTTCTCTTTTAACACCTTCTGAACGGCCCCTATGCTGAATCCCAATTGACCAAAGCCAAAACGTCTATGCACTACCGCTGCTATACTTGCCGTTTCACCTTTGTACAAGTTTGCATTAGTTAGTAGTTTTAAGGGCAACAAGATAATAACTCTAAAGTGCTTGTGTTGCCATAATTGATCTGTGGCCCACCGGTATACCATGTATTGAAGTAAAGTTGATTTCCCAATCCCCGCTCGGCCACATAGCAATAGTCTATGAACACATGATATTTTTTCCACTTCAGATTTAACATCGAATATATCTTCTAAAAATATCGGATCTTTGGTGCCGTAAATCTCTTCAAAGCTACGGATGCCTCTGCTATAAGACATATTGGCTGTCTTCTGATTTTCGGGTATAGCTTCTGTGATGGTCTTTTTTTCTTTCTTAGCTTGTTCTACCTCATTCACAATGGCAACATTGACATATATTTGATCGATTTTTAATCCACCGGTTGGATTGATATAATCACTTTTAATTTGATCTTGCTTTAGGTATTGTTCTCTAATGACTGCAATAAAGGTTTCAAAAGGTAGAGGTGGCTCATCTTTTGGAATGTTGATAATTAGATTATAAGTTGGACCTTTAACTTTAGGTTTATAGATAATACCCGAATTTGTACTTCCGGCTGCTAAAACACTTATCGGCGCTGGCGGTGGCAGAGCGCTTATTATTTTGCCAACTGGTGAAAGTTCAACTTGTTGATCCATGTTAGTCCTCTATATATTTTAAAATTGCTACTATTTACTCTTTCTAGTGCAAGTAATTTATAGGCTGCTAAACGGTTTTGATTGTATTTGACCTTGGTTTTCTCCAGTAACCACAGAACCTGGTCTAGCTAAAAAATCAATTGTACCCAAACCTGGAGTAAGAGTACACTTTTGCTTTTCTGTTAATTTAATTTTACTAGCCATTTGATTTAATTTACTAATTGTTTCCATATTCATTGAGATAGGAAATTGTATGCCATTAACAAATAATTTATTTGTTTGATCAAAAGATAAAGCTACTTTTTCTTTTAAACATTTTAAAAATAAAAGAGAATATAAGCAGTCATCTTGATCATTGTTTTGGCAAATGAGCTCTAATAAATATAATAAAGAAAGTGATCGAACAGATGCATAAACTTTTGCTTCTATCTTAGCATTTAGTTGAAAATTACTAAGACCAATGTTCTTAAGGACTGTTAAAGGTAATCTTGTTTGTTTACCCAATATATCTACAGGCCAATCACTCACTCGTAACACAGTGGACAGCTCCTCCAAAATGCTTGCTGGGATATTCGTACAACATGATAAAACACTGACAGCAACTTCTCTTACCTGCCAAGGCTCCTTAGATTGAGATTTTTCTACTAACCTCTTCAGAAATGCTTCTTTTAAAATCTGGTGGGATAATGCCTCTATTACTTCCTTTCTAATATACTCAAAATCACTGTTGAATAAGTTAAATAGCTTCTCTATGACATTATCTGGCAATGCCATTTGATTACTTAAAACATTTGCTAATGGTGCGAAAAGATAATCTTTATCGAATTTTTGTAAAACGACTTGCAATCTATTTAAAAATGGTAATGACAATATTGCTTGTTGGCATATAATAGGTAGTGCAGCTAATTGGTCTTCATTAGCTTTTTCTAATAATTGGATAAGAAAATCTATAATAGGATCAGGCAGCTTATAACGCTTATTTATTGATATCATTATAGTTATTCTCTTCCCTTCCTCTGCTTCTTTTAACAAAGCAAATAATTCATTTAAAGTATGATCAGGAAGGAACAATTGCTTTTCCAATATTCGTGCAGCAATAAGTGCTATTTCATCATCATCATTACATAATAATTCAACAAGAGCTTTTAATATATTATCTTCTAAAGATGTTTGTTCGCTTAATGCTTTTAGGATGGGCAATAGAATATCCTTTTTTTGATTAGGACAAAGTAAATTGCCCAATAACTTAGTAACTCCCTGTGGTAAGCTTGCTTGATTACATAAGATATGTGTAATTTTATCTCTTAAGGTTATTGATTGCTGATCTGGTATTAAATTAGCTAAGGCAATAAGTACATGTTCTGGCAAACTCCGCTGATGTAGTAAAATAGCCGCTGCTTCACATTTTGTATATTCTTTTGTCTCTTCTCTTTGAATCATAGTAAGCAGTAATTCTGAGATGGGGTCTGATAATGATGCTTGTTTTGCCTGTTTCTCCACAGCGCGTGCCGCGGGGAACCTTATTGTTTTTTCTTCCTTATGTAGTAAGTCAATAAGTTTTCTTAAAATAGTTTCTGGCAATGTACGCTGATGTAATAATGGATGTAGAGCATTTTTATCCTTATCAATTAACAATGAGGAAACTAACAATTCTAATATAAACTCCGGCAACGCGTCTTGTTTGTATAAAGCCAATATTGCACCATGTTTGATCTCTTTACTTTTTTGGAAACAATTTGCAAGTATTTTTAAAATAGGCTCTGGCAGTTTAATTTGTTTCTGCAAAATAATTGTGACAGGTAAGACAAGCTCTTGGCGATGTTGCATAATATCTAACAACATTATAAGTATACTTTCTGGCAATGACCGCTGTTTTTCTAAAATTTTTGATACGTTTAACCTTAGCTTCTCATCGTTCAGTTGAAATAACGCTATCAATGCATTTAAAATGAATTCTGGCAATATAATTTGGCCACCAAATGAATCTGCAGCTTTACTGCTACGATCTTTATCTCGATTTTCCAACAAGTTGACTAAAGATTGAAGGATAGAGTCCGGCATTGTGCATTGATAGCTCAATATAGATGCCGCTTTATACCCATAAGTTTGGTCCTTTAAAAGGTCAACCAATTGACGAAGTATGTGCTCTGGTAAAGCAGTTTGTCGTGAAAAAGCATAATCTATTACTCCACTAGAGTCTTTTTGAGGTAGCAGTTCAACAAAATATCTAAGAATAGGTTCTGGTAATGCTAGATGATATTCTAAAGCTTGAAAGGCATTATATCTTAATTCACCAGATTTTAATTCACCTCCATTATCACGCAGAAGTGCAAGATATTGCTGACAGACAATCTCATGGGCAAAGACATTAGGGCTTAAGTTTAAATAATGAGCTAAAGATGATAAATTATTACAATATGATGCCCATTCTAGCCAAGCAGATATTTTTTTCAGCAATGCTTCACATTTTGGTTTTGATAGTTTTAGGCTACACTCTTCTAAACAGCGAACGATAAGCATATCTTCTGTAAAGCCAATAATGTCTATCGATTCATTTGTTAATAAATCAAAGTACTTCTCTAATGCTTGTGTATTATCTGTTAATAGCCCTGCAACGAACCACCATACAATTTCATAACTCGAGAATAATTTCCGTTGACTAAGTGTTTTATTAGCCTCTTGTTTTTGCTCTGCCTGCGTGGAAGTATATAACTGAACCCAGTAGATTGCTGCAAGGAACTCTTGAAAAGTTAAATGGACAAAGTAATAATCCTTTCGCTCTTCATGAATCTCACCTTCATCCACCGCTTTTAACAGGCCTAAGCTTAATATCTGTTTGAGTAAATTTTTTTCACTGATCCCTTTCGCATATTTCCTTAATATAAGCGCTAGCTTGGTGTGGGGAATAATTAAATCCCTTTCTTGCATTTGTAAGGAGGCTAATTCGGCCAGAGCACACAACCCTGGATACTTCCCTAGTTCTTCCAAAAACACTGATTGTGAATCAAATGCTGCTGCTGAAAATTCTAACTCGGCTTTCTCTGCAATATCATTAATCAACATTTGATAGAGGACCGTCATTGTTAACTGTGACATCTTTTCTGCATCACCTGCATTCTCCAACCAAATCTTACATATTAAGCCTAACATGAGTGGAATATGGGCAATACCTCGAATTGCCTGGTTATATTTTAACAATGGCTGTAATTTTTTTGCTAAATTTTGTTCGGCAGGTTTGAAAAATTTTTCGATATACAAATCGATGTCTTTATCTAAAAAGCCTATTGCCTCAATTTTTCGATCAAATCCACAGCGATTACTCGCACAAAAAGCATCAATATAATAAGGTCGTGAACTTAATAATAAATTCCCTAGGCTTAGAACGTCTCTAATCATATCGCCCTGATCAGTGGTTGCCCCTTCTTTCTCTTGCGCAATAGCTGCCACCTCATCAAAGCCATCAGCAAGATAAAGAATTTGGTCAGCATATTCAATTAAGACCTTCTGCACTGCTGCGATGCTTATCCCTAATTGACTAAAGCCAAAACGTTTATGTACAGCAGATGCAATACTTGCATTAGCACTTTGATAATAATTGGCTGTTAATTCTTTTAATATCAGCCAGATGGGAACTTTAAAATGTTTATTTTGCCATAAGTTGCCCTGTGCCCAGCAGTAGGCCATATAATGAAGTAATGTAGACTTACCTATACCAGCTCGACCAACTATTAACAGTCGACGTACATCAGAAACACAATCTATTTCAGATTTTCCTTCAAATAAATCTTCAAGCGCTATAGAGATTTTTGTCCCATAAATTTCTTCATAGCTACTTAAATTGGTGTACAATTCAGCAAGATTTTCCCTTTTGTCTGATAAAGTACTTTTTTCTTTTTTTAATTGCTCACTTTCTCTAACAACAGCTACATTGACAAAAATTTGATCAATTTTAAATTCGCCAATACGTTTAATTAATTCGCATCTAAGCCTTTCATGTTTTATGTAAAATGCCTTTATTACTGAGATAAAGGTTGTGAATGCTAAAGGAGCTTCTTCTTTAGGTAGAATTACATTGATATTAAAGGTAGGTCCTTTAACTTTAGGCTTATAGATATATCCATAATTAGTACTGCCCGGCGCTAGAACACTTACCGTTGAAGGCAGTGATGTTAATATTTTTGCCGTTGTCGAAGTTTCTAACTTATTATCCATAATAATTCCTGTTTTAAATTATAAGTTTTTATTTGCTTTGAAAAGAAAACGGTTTTGGGACAGCCACTGGTTTTTCCTTTGGCCCATCTTTGCTATACTTTGAAATGTTATTTACTGTAGTACTGTAATATGTCTCTATATTTATTATATCTACACTTAATAATGATAAAAGACTTTCACCTAATGTTGATGAGATCTTCTGTCTAAATTCCTTAATTATTCCTAATCCTACTTTTAAAAGTTCTAGCACATTTGTCGCAAATCTTGGCTTACCCAAATATTTATCTAGCAACTTATAATTAGCTTCTAATTTTACTAGTATTTCCATAAGTTCAACATGTTCATTTATGACCTCTTTGATTTTAGAAAAATTTTCTTCTAAATTTATTTTTTTCTATACTTTGTTTGCATCCTTCTCAAAAATTGATCCCTGACCATCTGAGAATTCAAGATTGACATAACGTAATTTCTCAATTTCACAATAATCTTTTAATAGAACCTGTAAAATTGGTTTTATAGGATGAGAGTCAATTACAATTCCAATTATAGATATTTTCTGTATACTAACACGCTGATGATCTATAAATCCCAGATCGGGAGTTAGATTAAACTCTTTTGAAATTATTGGCCTAAGTTCCTCTACGACGTCTTGATTCAGGGTTAGATCGCCAATTACCCAACAATAAGAAATAACGTCTATTTCATTTAATCTTCCGCTACTAACGTCAATCTTTGACATCTGAGGGTAAATAAAATAAAGCTTATCACTTGAATTTATATCTTTGGCAATAAAAAGTACTTTTGAAAGTATACAGAAACCCATTAATTGGATAGTGTTTGAGTTTATATAGGCTTCGGAGAACAAAGCCAAACCTGTGACTTGCATATCAAATACCTTACACACTATTAATATGCCTGAATTACATCGTAGGGCATAATCTGATTTTATGTTCATAACATCACATTGAATCATTACCTTAGAATATATGTCTGCCACAGAATTTTTATTTGCGGTCACATCCATAGTATCAGCCATTATATTCGACTCAATAAGGCTAAAATGGCTATTGTCAGTACATTTAAGGCTTACTTTTTTACTACCAATAACATTAAACCCCATAACAACACAGCTATTGGTCGCACAGGATATCTCAGTAGATTCAGCCTGCATAAAATTATTCTTAAAAATTAAATTTGAATTTTGTGTACATAAAATCCTTGTTAATCTACTGCCTATCTTACTTTGTGCTATAACTAAATTTTTAGCTTGCTTACAAACTATTTCGATAGATTCAATATTTAATAGGCTATCGGTACAGATCAATTCAGAATTTTGATGGCAAAATATACGTAATCTTGGGCTAGATAACTTCACTCCTGAAATTAGTAGCTTTTTATTTTCCTCTAAAACAATATCAATTTGATCTGCCAAAATAGTACAGTTGATTATTTGAAAAACTCTTTGCCCAATATAATTTATTTTTAACTTACGACATTTAATTACACCGCTTGATATTGAATCAATTTCTTTTGATATAACTAAATCTATTTCAGATTCAATTCTTTCGGGCAAGTTATACAAACCAGCAGTAATAGTAGCAGCACTTGTTTCAGCAAATTCAATAGGGCCAGCTACACGGACAATTCTTTTAATAAAATTAAGCATGCACATATAGAGTACATTTGACTGATTATTAGCTGTAAGAATATCTTTAGCTCTTTTTATATTATTCACTAATATATCCTTATTTTCTCCTTCAAAAAAAGAATATAATAAAATTCTAAGTACTAAACTTACAAGCTGGATGTCCTTGCTACCATAATTAATTGTATGTTCTAGATATTCTCGGCAATGCTGTACTGTTAGGTACTTAACTCGAGGCCTAATTAAAACTAAGCTTTTAAATTTTCGTAAATCAAACGAAAAATGGTCAGTGTCTATAGCTTTTTCCAAAAGGATTTGAACTTTTTTTAATATTTCCAAGCGGTTATCTGACTGCCAAAGACGAACACATTCTTGTACGGCTTTATGTATTCTAAATGCACTATTTGTTTCCCCAATCGGTATAAGCAAGCAATAATTATATAAAATGTTTATGGCTTCGTAAAATTGAACTTTATTATATTGTGCAAATAACATTTCTCCAATTTCATCACCATTTAAATAACTGCATATTTCGATAAGCTCGACGGCCAAAGGATTTAGTAAGTTAATGGTATTTTTTATTGATACCCATGTGGCCAAAACCGAAGCTTGATATTGGTCGGAAGGTAAACTATTTGTGGCTACTAAGTAATTGTAAGCAACCTCGTACAATTCGATATATATGCTAATTTTCTTTAACTGATTTTGAACTATATAAGCAACAGCTTGAGCTATTGATAATGGATGTCTTTTGAGCAATTTGGCTAGGTCTATGGCACCATCCATATTTGGAAGTATTTTTCGTATATAATTTAAACTTTCTTGTTCGCTATATATATCAATATCTTTTTTAATTATATGACTTGGCCAATTATTTTGACGTCGTGAAGTAATTAAAATATGTGTAATGCATTTATCTTTTAGCGTTGGGTCTGGTATATATTTCGCAACTGTTTGGTAGCTATCAGCATTATCAAACAAATATAATATTTTTCTAAATACTGAATGCAGGATATTTTGCACCAACTCTATTAAGACTTTATCTTCAAGATTGTCTATATATTCTTTCGATTTTTGATTTATATCGACTACAGACAAAAACAATGCTAATAATTGTTTAAACTCCATAATCAAATTATCTTCGCTTGAATTTAGCCAGATAATAAAATCATACTCTTTACGGTATTTCGTGAGATAAGCGTTAATTATTTGTGTTTTCCCAACTCCTGGGGACCCTTTTAACAAAATTGCTGTAGATTCGTTATTCGGCTTATTAAATATTGTATGCAATTCGTCTCGAGTACAACCTTCTCTTTCTATATAGTTATCATTCCCATGTGGTATAGGCCATGTAATTTTAAAAGTTTTAAGGGCCGATATAATCTTTTCTACATTTATTTCATGTTCTTTCCCTTTAAATATAAATACATTTTTTTGGCCTACTATTTTAACCTTATCATGAAAAACATTGCCACTACCAGCACTGGCATGAATACCCGCCTTCCCATCTGGCAATACGGAGGGATTTGCTTTAGCATGCGTTCCCTCCTTTTCCACATGCCTTTTTATTTTTTTTGTGTTGCACTTGAGGTTGGTGGCGTTTTAGTAACAGCTTCAGTGGGTTGAGGTGGTGGTAGAGAAGGTTGATTGGGTTGATAAGGTTGTGATTTATCTCTGGTTCGCAATAAACTCAATAATTCGGCCATATTCTTTTCGGTATTTTCTTCACCTGTATCAGAATCATCTATAAAATTGAAGTCTGCGCCTGTTACATGCGCGTCAATGATAGGCCCCTCATTTATTGCACCTTTTTCAACAACAACTGCCTTAATCGTTCCTATGCCGGGATAAATGTCATTCCAAACAGCTTTTATAAGTTCTCGATATGTTTTGCTTTGTTGTTCAGAAATATTTTTAGGAAAATTAAAGCTTAATCCCTTTACTATGGGTCGATAAATAATCCCTTCTTTTGAATTAACTGCGCCCGTTTCTAGTACTGTCGCAATAATACTAACCGTATGTTTTTGTTTTTCATCTGCAGAAGTCGGAAATAGATCTAACACAGTCTTACCACTCTCATTTAACCATTCCGTCATCCGCCGTCTAAAATGCATAACTCTCAATTTCGGGTTCGTTAATACTAACATTACCACACCTGAGGGTTTTGTGATTAACTGAAAGCTGAGCAGCATCTCAATAATTTCTGTAGGCACTTTATTTTGCCAACGTTCTCTCAATTTACCCTGAAACTCTTTCGTGGAATTAAGTAGATAATTGTAAAAGGCGCTTAAAATGGTCTGTGTATCAAGCGAGAAATGTTTTAATGCAATAGAGCTATTATTACTGAATTGCTCATCAATATGGTGATGAGCATCAAAATCTAATTTAAATAACTGTTCATTTTGTTTGGTAAATGCCTCATGTTGAACTTGCGTATATTCTCCTCCTTTAAACGTAAACTGTCTAAAAAACTCGTTCCGTTGTAAGTTCACTGGCCAATCGGTCAAATAATATCGTTTGCATTCTTTATCCGCCTCTTTAGGAGGAGCAAGTGCAGCCACTGTGTTCTGAAGTGCTGCTGCCATATTTTCTATACTATGAGCTTGCCATGTATACCAACCAGACCAGTTACCCCAGTCTCCTAGATTTGTATGGACACTGTATAAACTACCAACATGTTTATCAAATGTATTGACTAAGTTAGGATAAGAGACATATCCCACAACGTCCATCAGTTCATAATCAATATCTTCTTTGTTACTCTCTAATGCCTTTAAAGTCTCACGAACCCCTGGGCTTTCAAAAGTAACTGCATTCACATGTGCATGATAGTTAAAACTACGAGAGCAAAAATACAAACAAAGTTCAGCTAAAAATCCTCCCAATGAATGACCTGTGAATGAAAGATGATATTTTTCATAATCCCCTTCTGTTTCTTGGATAAAATCAAGTGCCTTTCGGGTTAAAGCAAACGCCTCATGTTTTTGTGGACTACTACCACTTAGCACAACACCTCGTACATCTTCAATTAATGCACCAATACTATAAGTTCCTCTATGCGCCACCACTAGTTGTTTAGTAGTCGTATTAGCATAAATAGCACCAAAATAATTTGAAGCCCCATTAAGCGAATAAATGACTTTCCAGTCTTCAAATCCTGGTAATTTATTCCTCGGTTTTACATCTTGATAAACTTGAACACTCATCAGTGCATATTCATAATCATTTGGACGCTTGTCTGCTAAAATTCTAGGTTCTGTCCGAAGCTGTGCCATAATGTTCTCCTTTATTAATTACTAAATTCCCTATAAACTACAATTTACTGCTAATCTGGGGCGTAGCTCCAACCAGCCCTTTCCACATTGGCAACTACCGCGTTTTTCACCTGTAAGACTGCATATTCCATCACCTAATGCAATTGTTCGCATTTCATCCTCCTGATTTCTTTGCAATCGTGACATATTCTATGATTTTCTAGCATTTTGCAATCTTTTTATCGAGTTAAATAGTAAGATAAAATTAGATTCACTTAAGCTTGATTTCCACGAACTAATTCGGAGTATGCATGTTCTTTCTTAAGAGCAGCTTCAACCCCTAACCCCCCGCCAAAGTCCAATCCCAGCACCTATAAACGCACCAACGGGTCCACCAATT
>CAYSGV010000067.1:0-11221 GCA_964430685.1 uncultured Gammaproteobacteria bacterium | reverse complement strand
TCTTTTAATAAATGCAGTACTTGCGCTTGAATGGTTACATCTAATGCAGTGGTTGGCTCATCGGCGATCAATAAATCAGGTTGACCCGCAAGTGCAATAGCAATACACACACGCTGTTTGAGTCCGCCTGATAGTTGATGTGGGTATTCACGGCTTCTCTGGATTGGATCTGAGATTCCTACCGCCAATAATAAATCATGAATCAAGACCCTTCGTTCATGTAATGAAACATTTCGATGCAAACAAATCACTTCGTCAATTTGTTCACCAATGGTTCGTACTGGATTTAATGCGCTCATTGGTTCCTGAAAAATGGTTGCCATACGTCGGCCGCGAATTTTTTGCATTTGCACTTCAGAATAGGTTAATAAATTTTCATCATGCAACCATACTTCACTACCAGAAAATATCGTTGCCGATGCAGGTAATAATTGCATTAACGCTGCAGCCGTAAGCGATTTGCCACAACCCGATTCACCAACCAGTGCCAACGTTTCGCCGCGTGCTATTTCAAAATCAATGCCATGAATTGCTGAGAAACAACCTTCATTGGTATAAAAACCAACTTTTAATTGCGCTACTCTTAATAATGTTTGTTGTGTTGGCATCACTTATCCCCTTCTTTGTCTCGGATCAAACGCTGCACGCACACTATCTGATAAAACATTCGCGGCCAACACGAAAGCAAACATAAATACAAATGCAGCCAACAGTGGCCACCATACTGCAGGTTCACGCGCCAACTCAAGGCGAGCTGCATTAATCATATTGCCAAAACTATAGGTTAATGGATCAACGCCAACACCTACATAAGACAAAACAGCTTCTGCCAACACTAAACCACTAAAATCCAACACCACAGAAATAATCACAATATGAAAAACATTCGGCAGAATATGGCGCCATAAAATGGCTAAATTTTTAACACCAAAGGTAACTGCAGCTTGTATATATTCCATCTCTCGGAGTTTTAATGTTTCACCGCGTAAAATACGACACAAGCTTGTCCAACTGGTAATGCCTAAAATAATACATAGCATTAATAAACGCACATCGGCACGTTCTTCTGTGCTACTAAAGAAATGTTCATGATTGGTAAAAAATATTTGCATGGCTAGTACTGAAGCAGAAATCAGTAAGACCCCAGGGATCGAACTTAAAGTGGTATAGATATATTGAATGAGATCATCAATCCAACCTAAAAAATAACCTGCCAAAGTTCCTAATAACAAAGCAAATGGCAACATCACGAGCGTTGTTAATGTACCGATGACCAAACCCGTACGCACACTTTTTAAAGATAAATAAAATACATCTTGTCCAATTTGATCGGTACCAAATATGTGATAGGCTGGAAACAAATGAAAGCAAATCGACACAATTAACAAAATAATAAATAAAGTAGCAAAAAATGCTGATCTTGGTAATCCATGTGCTGGCGTTTGATAGAGTTGTTCAAAGCAGGCGCGTAGCGTTTGCCGGCGCACAATACGTAAATAACTAATCATAACGAGAATTAATCCAGCAAAGATCATACAACTGTCAAATAATGCAGTTAATAACCGTTTTGTAATATCAACACTTAATAGCACTTCACCTTTTTGCACTTGTTTATTGACGTTCTGCAAAGCGGGATAATATTGTTGATAGCGACCATTGGTCAGCATTTTTGTTTCTCGCGAAAATAAATTCAGTGCAAATGGAGCCGAATAACTTTTTTCCGTCAATGTCGGTAACGGCTGTAGTAACCTATCGAGTAGGCTTTCCATTTCGGCTGTATGCGCACAGCCATCCGCTTTTAAATCTGCAGCAACACTGAAGTGAATGGAATCCAGATAACCAATTGTAATAAAAAAGATAAAGATTAAACCAGATATCATGGCACTTTTTTTTGATAAAACTTGTCGCCATGGCGCCGTCAAATGCTCGTGAAAGCGCGCATAGATAAAATAACTTACTGCCAAAAACAATAAGAGAAAAAGCAGTGCATCCGTCGGAAAAATAATCAATTCACCAATTGCCATCGAACATCCTTGTTCCTTATCCTAACCAATAAACACCTGCGGACATGTAAAATATCTGTGATACTATATTATAACCCGCGGAAACGGAGCTTGTGCTCCTAAGTTCGCTCTGACACAATAACGACATATTGCATGTCGAATCATTCATTTTAATCTCACCCTTGGGTCAACAATTGTGTACGAGATATCCGTTAATACTAAGCCCACAATATAAAGCACAGAGCCTAAAAACACGATTGAGCGCACAATCGCAAAATCCTGTTGCCGTATCGCATCGATCGTGTAGCTACCCAATCCAGGCACGCCAAAAAATGATTCTAATACTAAACTGCCTAAAAAAAGCACCGGTATCACGACTACTACACCCGTTAAGATGGGAATCATTCCATTGGGTAATATATGTTTAAATAAAACCCGAATTTCAGCAAGACCTTTTGCTTTTGCTGTACGTACATAGTCTTTACCAACTTCTTCTAAAAAAATAGTTCGATACCAACGTGTTCCAGAACCAATACCACTCACTAAGCCAACGAAAACAGGCAAGATGATAAATTTGATGATACTTAATCCATCACCGTAACCAGAAATGGGCACCAACCTTAACAGCTTACCAAAGAAATATTGGCCAAAGATAATATAAAATAAACCTGAAATAGATAAAGTAATAATACAAACAATTGTACCTAAAGCATCCAAATAACTTTGGCGAAAAAACACCAATAATAAAGCGCTAGATATATTAAGCAATAATCCCAAAATTAAGGTGGGCACAGCAATCATCAAACTTGGCCACATACGTTCTTTGATATCTGCACCAATGTTACGATCCTGATCCGATTCACCAAAATCAAATGCGAATAACTTTACCGATTTATTAAAAAATAATGTATCGGTTATTTTGTTAATCCCAGCACCTTGCTCATTGAAAAAAAGTGGTTGATCATAGCCGTGCGCAACTTTCCAGTCTTTTATTTGCTCTGCAGTAACATATTTATTACCCAAGTGAATCCGCGCAATATCATCTGCACTATTGACGATAAAAAATAAAGCAAAAGTTATAATATTAACGCCGATCAACACCGGTAGTGCATATAATATTCGACGCAAAATATAAAATAACATTTAATACTCCTTATTCAGCTAACCCTCAACCAAAACCTGGCAACTTTCTTAAGAAGCTCTAAGTTACTTAGAACTTACCATTTCACTCACACTCCTTAGTCGCTCTCTAACAGTCGAGGTTCTGAATTGTTTTACTTCGGTGCCTCTGGATGTTTTGGTATTTGATGTTCTTTACGCCAATAACCATACATAATTGGTAACAACAGCAACACCAATAATCCAAATAATATCCATAAGGGCCAAAGTATCGTTTGATTCCATAATTTTCGCGCCTGCATACGTTCAACTGGATCGATAGATATATATTTAAGTGAATTATTAGCTATTTCCTGTGGTTTAGTAGGCGCTACCCAATCATGGATTAACGCAAATGATTTGACATGAAAACCAAACATCCATGGACTATCATTACGCAAGATTTTTATCATCTGATCAATTACTGCTTTGCGCTCTGGACCATTTTGCATGTTACGCATATGTTCAAACAATAAATCAAATTCTTTATTTTTATAATTAACGGCGTTTTCACCACCATAGAGTGCTTTACCATTGGGACTATAAAATAAAAACAGAAAGTTTTCTGGATCAGGATAGTCTGCATGCCAACCCCAGAGAAATATTTGCGCATTTCCCGTACGGACTTTCTCTTGAAACCGATTGTAATCAGTATCACGAATGTTTAATTCGATGCCAAGTTTCGCAAATTGGTTACGCAACCAAATAAGTTGCGTTTGCTCATCGGGACCCGTCATCGTCGCGTCGTAATTGAGAATCAATTGTTGTCCCGTTGCCGGATCACGCCCACCTGGATATCCTGCTTCTGCTAATAATTTTTGTGCCTCACGTAGTGATTTACGTTGTGCATAACCATTAACCCAATCATAAACAATTGGATTGATGCCCGTTTGCCCATCGTCATAACCAAAAATTCCGGGTGGCAAAGGTCCTTGCGCCGCAACACCACGGCCATTTAAAAATATACTGATATAATCTTCTATATTGACTGCGATACTAATGGCTTGCCGTAATTTTTGTGCACGTGAACTATTACCACCAACAATATTATCCAGCATATTAAAACCAAAATAATAAATAGTTGGCGGCACACTAATATGTAAACGAATTTTTTTCTGCACCAATTCTGGAGTTAAGCCTGCTTCCCCCTGCGCATTAATGAAGACCGCTTTGTCAAAACTATCTGTACCAATTCCTGATTCATCATAATAACCTTGCATAAATTTATCCCACATGGGGATACTTTCTTTTTCAAGAGTAAAAATCGCTCGCTCAACAAAGGGCAATGCCTCGCCTGCATGGCGTAAATAACCTTTTTTAATATCATCTGCACTGCCAACAACGGGGAAACTTTCACCATGAAAATTAGGATTACGCATTAAAACCATTTTTCGATTAGGGTTATTCTCCGTGAGCATATACGGCCCTGTACCAACCGGGTACCAGTCTAATGAAATATCATTTTCTGCCATTCCCGGTAATGAATATAAATAATCTGCTTCCCACGGTACCGGTGCAAAAAAAGGCATCGTTAACCAATAGACAAATGGAACATATTGACCGTGTAATGTAATTTGATAAGTATAACGATCAATTACTTTTGCACCGACGAAATTAAATTGCCGCAAATCTAAAAATTTTTGTGGATGCTTGCTGGTAAAGGTTTGCAATTGTTGGCGCAAATCAGTGAAGCCAACAATATATCGACTCATTAAGCCAAAAATCGGTGACTGCACGGCCGGTGCACTTAACCGTTTAATTTGATACACGTAATCATCTGCTGTCAGTTCACGCGTAGCAACTTTGGGAAAATCTTTAAAGCGATGAATTTTTGCTAAAAAATTTGGATCATAATGAAGATAATAATTTTCACCTTGATTATTTTTCGCAAATGCTGGATGTGGTTGATAATAAATGCCTGGTTTAATATGAATCGTATAAACTGAGTAAGCAATTTGTGATTCGGGCGCATTGTCTGGCAACCGTTTTCCATTGCGTGCATAATACTGTGGTTGTGGCACTGATGTTGCTGCAAGCGGCACAAGCGTGTATGGTCGCTTCAAATAATGGTATTGCAAAGGTGGTTCATAAATATTACCCACAAATACATACTCATCTGAACTATAGGATTGTGCCGGATCAAGTGTTTTGGGCTGTTCACTAAAATTAGAATAAAAAATATTTTTATTGGCATCATTTGCTGGATAAGGATCATCCCAAGGTGTTTTTGTACAACCATACAAGAGGATGATTATATATATCAATAAGTTAATATAATATGCTGCAAAATTCGGCCTTCTTACCTGATTCATTTATGCATCCTTGCATAGTAACGAAAGTAGTATATTATAGAGTTTCAAATAAATTTCACTAAATTACCCTAACCAAATAATAATTTTTTAGAATGGATTTATCTATGCATCATATAGAAAAAGTTACGAATAACAATTAAAGAATGGTGATTACCCGTAACAATCAGCCTGCCGCAAGGCAATTTTAAGCGCTAGTTAATTTGACTGATTTTGTAGGAATAAATACAATACCTTGAAATCAAAATTTTTAGGAAAAAAATGACTACTACAGCACAAGAAATTGTTGAAATCATTTCATTAAGCCACGATGGCAGAGGAATAGCCTCGATTCAAGGTAAAAAGATCTTTATTGATGGTGCACTACCTGGTGAACAAGTAGAATTTATTTACATCAAACGTCATTCTAATTTCGATGAAGGGCGTGTAATTCGCGTATTACAGCCCTCCCCCGTACGTGTAACGCCAGCGTGCCGACATTACGGTGTATGCGGCGGCTGTCAGTTACAACATTTATCGCATGAACAACAACTTGCATTAAAACAACAAACCTTTTTAGAACAAGTTGCTCAATTTGGACGTGCAATTCCTGATGAAATTTTACCACCCATACTCGGTACACCTTATCATTATCGTGGTCGTGCTCGCCTTAGTGCAAAATTTGTACAGAAAAAAAATGCGCTGGTCCTTGGTTTTCATGAAAAAAATGGGCGCTTCATCACTGATATGCAAGAATGTCCAATACTCCCCGATACATTTTCCAAAAAAATTCTTGATTTACGCCAATGTATTCAATCTCTTAGCATTTGTCAGCATATCCCGCAAATTGAAGTTGCTTTTGGTGGTGAAACTTGTGCCTTGGTCATACGTAATTTGTTGCCACTATCTGCATCCGACCAAACAGCATTAACTGCTTTTGCTAGGGATAATCAATTTCATATCTATTTACAACCGAAAGGACCTACATCGACGATACGACTATGGCCAGCACCCAGCGAAGTACCCTATGGTGATTATCTCGAGTACGAATTACCTGAAGAACAGGTGCAATTAAAATTCCATCCCAACTATTTTACCCAGATAAATCAAGGCGTAAATCGAAAAATGGTACGACTCGCCATTGAATTATTAGACTTGCGTGAACAAGATCAAGTCCTTGATTTATATTGTGGTTTAGGAAATTTTTCGTTACCTATGGCTCGTAAGTCGGGTAAAGTGATTGGCATTGAAGGCAGTGACGCATTGGTTAAACTGGCACAGTACAACGCACATATCAATCATATTAACAATGCAGAATTCTATATTGCTGATTTAAATGAAAATATCAATAATAAAGCCTTTGCCAAACAAAAATATGACAAAATTCTTCTTGATCCACCTCGTTCTGGCGCACATGAAATTGTGCAATCTTTATCTAAATTCAAAGCTGAACGCATAGTCTATGTCGCCTGTAATCCTGCTACCTTTGCTCGTGATGTGAGTGTATTATCTCAGCATGGATATCGGTTAGCCAAGGCAGGCATCCTTGATATGTTCCCACAAACACGCCATATTGAATCTATTGCTTTATTACTTAAGAAATAGTTATGGTTAAAATTCGCAATCGTGAAGACTACAGCGATGGCAGCATAGATTTGCAAAAATGGCTCAGCCAAATGGCCAAACGCCGTGGTCAAGAAATCGCTGAATACATTAAAAATGCTTGTGTCTTAAGCCAAATTGCCGGCGAAGACCAACCAACATTTAGTGGCGAAACTTGTTTACGCCAGGGATTGGCTATGGCTGATATTGTAGCCGACCTTAATATGGACCAAGAAACCATTGCCGCTGCAGTTGTCTATCCCAGTGTCCAATACGATCAGCTTACCTTGCAAGATATACAAGAAGAATTAGGAAAGCCGGTTAGCAAACTCGTTGCAGGTGTTGAACAAATGGAAGCTGCACATGCACTGTATCATTACTCGGGCCAATATGAACGTAATCCACCTCATTTAGACAATTTACGTCGCATGTTACTAGCGATTGTCGATGATGTGCGGGTGGTGATCATTAAATTAGCCGAACGCGTTGCTTTAATGCGGAATATTGGCAAATTACCTGGAAGTATTCAGCTACGCCTAGCACATGAAACGATGGACATCTATGCCCCCTTAGCCAATCGTTTAGGCATCGGCCAGCTCAAATGGGAATTAGAGGATTTAGCTTTTCGTTACCTACTTCCCGATGCTTATAAAGATTTAGCAGAATATTTAGATGAGCGTCGCATCGACCGCGAAAAATATATCGATAATATCGTGCATATTTTAAAAGAAGAAATTGCCAAAGCAAACATACAAAATGCCAATATTTATGGGCGCGCCAAACATATTTGGAGTATTTATCGGAAGATGCAACGCAAAAATGTTGGCTACCACGAAATTTATGATGTGAGTGCTGTACGTGTGTTAGTTGAAACCGTTAATGATTGTTATTTAGTACTCGGTATTGTGCATTCTTTATGGCCACATATACCCAGTGAATTTGATGATTATATTGCCAACCCTAAACAAAATGGCTACCGCTCTATTCATACCGCTGTACATGGTCCAGGCAATAAAAATCTGGAAGTGCAAATTCGCACATTTGATATGCATAAAGAATCTGAACTGGGTGTTGCGGCACATTGGGTTTATAAAGAAGCTGGCTCACAAAAGAAAGGTTACGAAAATAAAATTGCACTGTTGCGTCAATTACTTGAATGGCAGCAAAATTTGGCCACACAAAATCAAACTGAAGATAAAGTGCAAGCTAATTTATTTGAAGACCGAATTTATGTTTTTACCCCCGCGGGTGATATTGTAGACTTGCCGCTTGGTGCGACTGCGCTTGATTTTGCTTATCATATACATAGTGAACTCGGTCACCATTGCCGTGGTGCAAAAGTCAATGGCAAAATTACGCCTTTAACACAACCCTTAAGCACCGGCGAAAAAATTGAAATTCTCACTGCACGCAATATTAATCCCAGTCGTGACTGGCTCAATCCACAACTAGGCTTTTTAAAAACGGCACGGGCCCGCGCAAAAGTACATCATTGGTTTAAACAGCAAGATTACGAACGACATTGTCTGGAAGGTCAAACTTATCTCGATAAAGAATTGCGCAAACTAAATTTACCAAATCCTGATTATGCTGCATTAGCCCATCAACTCAAATACAAAACGCCGAGCGATCTTTTTGTAGCGTTGGCCACACACGAATTAAAATTAACACAAATACTCCAATTTTTACCTAGTCAAAAAACAACAACCATTGGACTAACCAGCAAAACAACAACGCCCATTTCTATTTCTGTACCCATACGGCCTGAGCGAGGTGACGAAATCAATGTATTGGGCGTTGATCATGTACTCACACACACAGCTCGTTGTTGTAAACCTATTCCTGGTGATCCCATCATTGGATTCATCACGCGTGGTAGAGGAGTTACGGTACATCGCCTTGATTGTAAAAATGTGACGTATTCGCAAAAACTTTATCCAGAACGATTAATTCCCGTTTCTTGGGGGCAGCAAGAACTAAAACAAACTTATCCTGTCGATATATACATCACTGCCCTTGACCGACCAGGACTCATTCGAGATATCACAGCAATATTTGCGAATGATAAATTAAGCTTAACCGCAATTAATTCTAGGAATGATTCTCAGCAAAATACACACATGATAACTGTTACGGTTGCAATAGCCGATATTAGTCTACTTGAAAAAATTATTACTCGCATCCAGCAACTGCCTGATGTTTATACCGTGAATCGGAAGTATTAATGAACAATTTGACCTGGCAACAATTAATCATACACGTATCTGATCATAATGCCGAAACCATAAGTGAGCAATTAAATGAATTAGGTGCGTTAGCGGTTACATTGATGGCCGATAATGATGAAAAAATTTATGAACCACCACTCAGTCAAACTCCATTGTGGCATCATTCGAAAATATGCGCTTTGTTTACAGAAGATACCGATTTATCACCAATTATTGCACACTTAACCGACCTCTATCCTGATTTGAACTATTCAATTAGCGAGTTAGCCGATCAAGTATGGGAGCGCGTTTGGCTTGACCAATTTAAACCGCTGCAATTTGGAGATCGTCTTTGGATTGTGCCGACACAATACACGCCACCACAAGACCAACCCTATGTGATTCTTGATCCGGGTTTAGCATTTGGTACCGGCACACATCCAACAACTGCGCTCTGTTTAACGTGGTTGGCACAACATTTACAAGCAGGCCAAACCGTGCTGGACTATGGTTGTGGCTCAGGAATTTTAAGCCTCGCCGCAGTTAAATTAAAGGCACAAAAAGTTTTTGCGGTTGATCATGACAGCCAAGCATTACTTGCAACCGAAGCCAATCGACAAAAAAATGATATCGCTGCAGAACAACTCATTACTTCTTTACCCGAAAATCTGTCTTGTCCGCTTGTCGATATAGTTGTAGCCAATATTTTAGCCAGTACTTTGGTGGCCTTGGCAAAGCAATTAGCAGCAATGGTAAAACCATCTGGGATAATATTATTATCCGGAATTTTAGCCAGTCAAAGAGATGAGATTATCAATACTTATGCTCAGTGGTTTTCTTTTGCTACAAAAGAAATACTGCAACAAGATGAATGGCTTTGTCTTGTCGGACACAAACATCAAGCTTAGAAATTACGAGTATGTTCATTAATTTTGTCACTCTTTGTAGCGCGGACTTAGGTGCGAAGCTCGTGTCCGTGGAAACATTGCCCGCGGGTACGCTGGAAGCACTACGAAAAGAACTTATTGTTAACTACTCAATCTACATCTCACCGGGAAGAGAGGGTGATCGTTTTGGTAAAACGGGTTGCGTCGGCATCGTTGATAACTGTTGATAATGTGTTTCAGTATTCCGATGGAAACAAGAACCAAACAATTGTTTACAAGCGGAGCTAAATAAACCAAAACAATTTTGTGATGGCGGTAGAAGCTCTGGATCACTTGCAGCTATCGCAGCGGGTGTTAAAGTGTCATCCACAGATACGTCTGATTCATCCTCTAAATCAAATTCAATGTCATGACGCGTTTGCAGATCAGAATTCCCGTTCTCTATTGGCAATGGCAGCGGAGTTGCTGGCGGCTGACGGAACCAACTGGTGATATCCGGCCACCATGCAATAATCAACTTACCCGCAAGCTTGCCGGCAACAATAGCAGTGAGAACGCCTTGTATACAAGCACCAATGATTTCCCATGCCCCTATAGTAAAGAGTAAATGAGATAATGCCTCACCAACGGGTAACAAAAGTGGTTTCATAAATGGTAACAAACTAAATGTTGCACCTTTGGTTATAAACAATGAAACTGTCCATGCCATCAGTAACAACAAAATCGTTATTATTGTAGCTGCAGTAAATAACCAAGCAATTTTTTTCGTTCGATAATGCTCATCGAGTAAGTAGTTGTAATCTACTTTATGCTGATAATTAAAATTAGCAATATATTCTGCGGGGGTAACAGGAGGTATATTTTTTCTGGCTACAATATTGCTAATTTCTTGATACAATAATCTTAAATAATAAAGATGAAATCGCGAATAAGGTTTCTTTACTTCTTCATCTAAAACATCCGCTAATTCTTCCCAAGGTACCACACCCATGCCCACATTTATTGTCTCGGCCGTCCCGCGCCTTGCTTGCGCATGAATTTGTTTCGATTTTCTATTGTGTTTATGTTTGGCTGCT
>CAYSGV010000066.1:0-11265 GCA_964430685.1 uncultured Gammaproteobacteria bacterium | reverse complement strand
CCACACCATAGGACCGATGTCTCTAGCCAAATGTGCTACGGTTGATAAAGTGATACAATATTGGCGACCACTCTCCACACAGTTTGAAAAACATCATGGCTTACAAGGTCCTTATAGACAACATTATACGAACCTCCTCACAAATTTAACAAAATTACATGAAAGATTATTAGGTGATTTATTTTGGCAGCAAGCCGAAGCAAGTACAGAATATGCTAAGCAATATGATTTCTATGGCCTTGCTGAATATGAATATAATTGTGCTTATGCCATGCAAAGTAAATTAAATAACAGCCTGCAACAATTAATATTAGCCTATAAAATATTACTGTGTAATTTCCAATTAGCAAAAATTGTTAGGGAACCCAATACAAAAACAGTCTATTACCAGTACATCGTCGACTATGCAACACGACATAGCAATTTTTTTAATAGCGGTATACCCATACAAGCAAAATTCTATGCACTTTTATTTGCTGCCCATGCTGCACTGAATAATGTAAGTGAAAAAAAATTCTCTGCGCAAAAATTTAGACATCTTGTATCTAATGTCGAACAATATGAAATAATCTTTGCAGAAGAACCTGCGTTTTTTCGCACCATTTATGCGGAGATCTGCGCTGTAGTGATTCCAGCGGATTCTGTACCCAATCCACCACTCAATGGTAAACATCCCTTAACGCTAATAGAGTCTGCCGCCGTTGTTAATCCGGACGATAGTAATAGTCCAGCCAAAAGAACAAAGTTTCAATATGAACCGTCACCGCGTACATTTCGTTCAGAGTACGATAGTTTGGCATCATTTAATCCAGCTAGTCCAACCAATTTTTTGTTCTGGCAAATTTCACCATTAATACCGGCACTAGACCGATCACCATCCAATGGCAATCATTTACAATCAGATGGTTTAGATGTCCCGTATGCTTCGCCATTACCCAGCCCATTTCAAAATTAGGTCTGAAAAGCTGATGATCTAATTTACATGTTATTATCCGGCATTCAAAATTCTTATACATTGCCCTATCAACCTGTTTCGATTAATATAGTGTGAATTCAATGTATATTTGAACAATCTAAAATCGGTAGTTGCCAATATGCACAAAAGACCTGAGAAAAGAGGCGATATAAAACAGCGGCAAGCAGATTATAAAAAACCCCAATTACCCTCAAAACCATTCGATCCGCCCAAGCAAACCAGCACAGACCTAAATAAAATCCAGCCACAAACAGCTGCAGCGAATTATCAAAATTTATTAAATATTATTTGGCATAATCGCACACCGGCGCAGCGAGTCATTTTACTGGCTATGGTTTGTTCCGTTATTGCAGCGATTTATTTTGCATCACGCGAACGTAAAGTATTGCTTACATCACTGCCGCCAGCTTATCCACCACAACATTCGCATACACCGGCAATGCAACGTGCTATTCCACCAGCACCTTCACACGAATCAAAGCCACCCAACCAAATAAATGCTCAGGAAGAGTTTGCACCAGGCGATACGGGTTCTGATCTGCCACCGGAGACACTTGCGCTAATCCCTGAGGTATTACGTGCTGGCCCAGATATGAATGTAGTCTATCAATCCTATCGCAACGCAACCAGGAATACCGCAACAACAATAGGAAAACACCATTCACTATTTACACCTTATCATGGATCTACATTAGCAGAAGCAATTGAAGCGCTAGAAATTAAATATTTACCTTACTCGAATCAATATAAAGATATCGCTCCAGATGAAGAAAAATATTTAATAAAAGTCCGTCTGCTTATTCGTACCATTAAAGAAGTTTTACCAAATAGCCTTAAATCTAGCTTATTGTTGGATATTATTACCAATCCAACTTTTCAATTGTGGATACTGCCAGCTGATGAAACTTTCTCACAAGCGATCACTATTCCTCATAGGAATGCCATCTGTATTGCAATTGAAAAAGATGATTACCTAGCTAAATCATATGTGAGATATTTGGTGGAAAATGAAATGCATGCGTTATCTATCACCGTACGTAATTTTCAACGCAGTCCATTTCCGCGATTGACTGTCCAATCTGCTCAAAATCTTCCCGTAATATTTACTGATAATGAATTAAATATAGATGCCACAAAACAGAAAAAATTAATGGATATATTTGAGGATGGCATTGCTAAAATTGAAGCGTTTGAGCCGACTTTTGTGGCATCAATTAAACATTTAGTTAAATTCTATAAACCGTATATTTATCGCTTTGAAATGCCGGAGGAAGAATTCAAACGCGTCTTTCAGCATCAACACAGCAATATATATTATTCTTTAATGAGAAAACTCTCTGTGCGTATACTCAGTCAAAAAAAGCTAAGTACAGGCCAATTGGCTTGCGTCATGACCGTAGCATTAGATCATTCATATGAACAAAAACTAAAAGCATTACGAGATGATGTAGCAAATATTATTTATAAACATTTACCACCTACGGGTCGATACAAAAAGATGCCCTTAAAATTCAACGTGGCTGAACTAGGCAGTACTCTTTATGCCGCCTACCCACATGCCTTTCTTGCCAAGGTTTTCCCAGGTTTTTGCGAAATGTTAAATGAATTTTACAGGATCAAGGATTATTGTATTGATCCCAATCATGCGGCATCGCCCCCCACCATACTTCATCATCCCAGCTGATTTTCACTATTTTTGTAAAATAAATTTGAATTTTAATCAAAATTATATATAATGCTGCTTGATTGAAATATCAGATCACACGGACGTCAAGTTGGGGAACACCTCAATTTTGATGTTATCTTCTTGTAAGCATACAAAGATGACATTTGCCACTGGTTAGTAAATTCCTATAACTATTAAACAATAACATTAAATGTTTAAACCTTAGGAACTATTAATCTATATCAACAAATGATTAATTGGGGCTACAATGAAACGAAAATCAGATCATTCACCTACAAAAATATTTACCACGTATTTACCCGCGACGACAAAGTTTTGTCAAGAAGTTAATGCTAAGTTAGCAGCAGGAAATATCCAGAATACTGTTGTTAACACGCAACTCCAAAGTACGCCTCCTAAATTAACTGCTGCAGATAATATATCAACTCAAGATTCAGGGTATGTACCCGATTCTGATAAAGAGAGCAGCGTAAGTCGAATTCCCGAAACACCACAATCAGCTATCGATTGGGATGCTATACCAGGTACAGATAACGAGCTCGGTTATGATGTAGATCATATTTCAGTTTCAGACATCTCGGATTCAGAAAGTGACACACCTCCCCCAGGTTTCAGCCCACGTAGATAAGCGGAATAATGCTTGATATAGACACTTCTACATCGTGTTCTTCCTCAAGTCAGATTTTAGCATAGCTGTAGTTATATCTGCGAATTGAGCTATGTAGCTATTGTTATATCAATCAAATATTCGATATTCATATGTTCATTGTTGGGCAGCTAGATATAAAGCTATCTTCACATTTTTCAAAGGGTGGAAGCATCCCCAAAATATTGATAATTCTTCTAAACGTTTACCGTTAGATATTATTAAATTAATATGTAGCTATCTCCCGCGACAATTTCAAATTTCAGAACCCCCAAATAACCCCACATTCAATCAGATGCGAAAAAGGCATCAATAGTTAAATCGCATTAAAATAGATTAACGCAATATTAATTGCTTAGTCTATTTTGAGTGCGGTAATTTTTTCCCACCTTTTCTAGCTGAATAGCTTCGGCATTGACATTTTGACCTATACTTAGAATAAATGATGAATAGAAAATATTAATGTTTTATTAAGAAAAAGTATTGGCAATGAGGTGCTCAGATGGAAGGAAATGCTGAAAGAGATCTGCTGCAAGAATATAAAAAAGCAAAGTTGAAATTATACAACGAGCAAAAAAAACTATATGAGCAAGACCCTATAAGAACACCTGAACCTCAATTAATGTCACCACACGATGTTTTTGAATTCAGAGAAAAACCAGTGCAAGAGCAGGTAATGATTATTAAAGATTTATTTGAGAAAATTACTGAACTCGAAAAAAAATCTGCTGCATTATCTTCAGTAAATCCTACTGGCGACGATACGAGTAAAGAGGGATCTGTCGAACCTACAGAAGCTGATATTGCGCAAAATGCTCTACTCACCGAAATGGCAGAACGAGCAGCATATGAAGAAGCAAATAAACAAACACTTTCAGCAAGTGATGAAATGTTGCAAGCATTTAATGCCAATGAAGATGCTGCAGCTGGATTAATACGCATTGAACAGGAAACTGCTCCTATAGATCTAAGTAAACAATACCAGACATTATCAGAAAAATATCATGCGCTAGTGATTAATAGTAACGCCTTAAGAGCTAAATCGAGTAGTGAACATACACAACCATTAAGTAATGAAGATGAACCAACAAAATCAGAGAAACAGGTCGCAGCTTTAAGACATGAAGTAGATATGATGGACTTTGGTTTTAAAAGTGAAGAAGATCAGCAAAAGATAATTGCAGTCTTGCAAGCAAAAATGGTGCAACTATGTGATTATGATTTACATTATCTGCGTGGACGTATCAAACAAACGCAACATTTTATTGATGCGGAGTTAGCAAGCGGAAACAACATAACGAGACTACAAAATAGATTGCAAGCTTATGAGGAGGAATATCAGAATGTTGCTCGATCAGTCAGACAGGATCTAGATGAAATATACCGCTCTGCTCGACATGAAAATATCAAAATTGAAATTGATACAATTATAAATAGGCTCCCCGATGCAAATGCTGTACAAGATGAGAAAGGAGTTTATTCAACTCGTGGAACAGATGCGATTGATGCTGTTCTCGCAGAACTTGGAAGCCCGGATGATTTGCTGCAACCAGATTCTATGACTGTAGGCACTGGTACACCCGCTACACCCTCTTCTGTAGAGCTTATGAATGTAACCGGCACCCATGTTGGGAAGGTGGCAGAACCTGATGCACAACCGGCTGATGTCCCTCCACCACTACCGCGGCGACCAAAACATTACCAACCACCAGAAACACATGCGCTGCATGATAGTGGTCAGACATATGAGTGTGCCGTGGTAAAAAAAGCATCTTCAATTGAAAAAGATGTTCCAAACTCTAGTAATGAAAAAGAAAATCAAAACCCATTATCATCAAGTAGAGAGCCTGGTGGTTAATTGCGCTAATTAATATAAATAGACCCTTTAGCTTCAGTAGATTAATTTATCGATCTATTATTTGCTAATTCGGCTGAATCGAAATCATCAACTTTAATCACTTGCAAACGCAAATCATCGGCCATTAAGAGTTGCTGATATTCATTGTCAGTAATTATTTGTGTATTAAAAGCCAGCTCATATTGTGCGCGCAAATCATCAACATGATTCAGTCGTTTTTCATTAATCGCACGGCGAATACGTGCTTCGATATCGCTCACGGCAACAACAGCATTTAATGTGCGTTCCAATAGCTCGACTGGATTAGTGCCCACTTGCCGCGTGCCAGTATACACACCAGCACAGAGTCTTGTCCGCGTTTCTGATGGTTTTAATAATAACTTTGTGACTTCTAAGCCCAATTTATCATTAGGGCCATGACAACTGCGACCGAGTGGAAATATGAATATGCGCAACACCAGCGCCACCCAGCGATAGGGATAATTAGCCAGTATCGCATTCATCCTGCGTTCAATAGTCATTAAAATATATTGGCAACTCCAATTAAACAAGGGTAATTCTTCCACAGGTTCTTTTGCTAACTGATATCTGCGTAATACGGCAGAACCTATATAGAGCATGCTTAATATATCACCCAAACGTGCTGAAGTACTTTCCATACGTTTTAATTGTGCACCAAAAAATATCATGCACATATCTGCTAAAAAGGCAAAGGCGGCGCTAAAGCGTGTCATTTGTTGATAATAACGTTGGGCAAGATTTTTATGTGCGAATGCAAGACGACCATTGGTTAATCCTAGCAAAAACGTGCGCACAAAATTACTAATAATTAAACCAATATGCTTAAAGATCACATCATCAAATTGGCGCAAACCTTTTTGTACATCATCGAATTGCACACTTTCTATTTCACGTAATACATATGGATGGGCACGAATTGCACCTTGACCAAAAATAATCATCGAGCGCGTTAAAATATTTGCGCCTTCAACAGTAATAGCAATTTGTAAACCGTGATAGTCACGGCCGATATGATTATTAGGGCCTAAACAAATGCCTTTGCCGCCATGTACATCCATTGCATCTAAACCAATTAAGCGACCGAATTCAGTTAAATGGTATTTCAAAATCGCTGATGCAATTGCTGGTTCTTCGCCTGCATCGATAGCCGCTAAAGTTAATAAGCGAGCTGCATCCATTAAATAAATAAAACCGCCCATACGACTTAATTTCTCACTGATACCTTCAAAATAGCCAATGGGTAAATTAAATTGTTCACGTATGCGCGCATAAGCACTGGTTGTTAATGTTCCCATTTTGGCACCGCCCGTAGCAATTGCGGGTAATGAAACGGCACGACCAACAGATAAACACTCAACTAACATTCGCCAACCTTGTCCGATCATGGACTGACCACCAATTACCATATCAAATGGAATAAAAACATCATGACCTTGTGTTGGACCATTTTGAAACGGATTATTTAATGGAAAATGGCGTCTACCGTGCACCACACCTTTTGTCGTTGCTGGAATTAGAGCACAAGTAATACCAATATCAGTTGTATCACCAATTAAATGTTGCGGATCGTATAATTTAAATGCCAGGCCAATAACCGTTGCTACAGGTGCTAGCGTAATATAGCGTTTATTCCAATTCACACGAATACCAATAATCTCTTTACCTTCAAACTCTCCTTTACACACAATACCGATATCAGACATATTGCTGGCATCTGATCCCGAACGAATTCCAGTTAATGCAAAACACGGAATTTCATTGCCACGCGCTAACCGGGGTAAATAATAATCACGTTGTGATTGAGTACCATATTTAATTAATAACTCTGCCGGCCCCAAAGAATTTGGCACGGATACTATAGTTGCCAGTGTTGCACTAATTGAAGATAAAGTTGCAATCACTTCTGAATGCGCATAAGTTGAAAATTCTTTACCACCATATTGTTTGGGAATAATTAATCCCCAAAAACCTTGGTCCTTAATATATTGCCAAAGTGCTGGTGGTAGATCGGCGTAAACATGAGTAATTTCCCAATCATTTGCCATTTGACACAATGTGCGCAGTGGACCATTTAAAAATTCTCGCTCTTCGTCTGTTAACTGTGCTGCTTTGATCAGATGCAGATCACGCCAATTCGGTTTGCCACTAAATAATTGTCCTTCAAAACCTACAGAGCCAGCTTGTAAGGCTTCGCGTTCGGTAATAGACATTTTTG
Organism: uncultured Gammaproteobacteria bacterium; assembly: GCA_964430685.1. Lineage (GTDB taxonomy): Bacteria > Pseudomonadota > Gammaproteobacteria > CAYSGV01 > CAYSGV01 > CAYSGV01. The sequence continues at coordinate 3,862 of CAYSGV010000066.1, read as the reverse complement.
GTGCATGCGCGCGAAAAAAAGCCAAGATGTGCCGCGAAATAATTAAACGCCGTATCGGTTTAATATTCAACACAATAATACCGGCTAAGAAAATGATCCAATAAATAAACAAAGTGAAATGCGAAAGATTAGAGAAACGACTGAGCAAAATTAAAGCTATGGTAAGGGAGATAGACCAAATGACTAATGTGGCACGTTGGTAAGCTAATAAGAGCGCTAGTGCCACAAAAAATAGCAGCCACAACATATTGATCACTCCTTAATTGATATGCACCCCCTGAAGATGCAACATTTTTCTTCCTTCAATGATTGCCAAGCATATCACTTCGTAGTGAGAGATTGCCATCGAAGATATAGATTATTTTAACATTCCATTGATTAAGCCGATAAAGCTCAGTGATCGCTCCCTAACGGTCGCGGTTCAGAAGTGTTCTGCCCGTACCACTTTCATATATTTATAATATACGCCACCCCAACCTAATCCGCGGACACGGAGCGTAAGCTCCGCAGGACACGCTACGAAGAACCCATCAACTTATCAGAAAGATTTGTGATGCTGGGTTTTTAAAAACCCAACATCACAAACCTTTCCCACGCCACATCATAATCGGCGCGCTGATTCCGTCAATAATTCATCAGATATAGCACGATAATATCGACCGGATCCATAAAAACCATTAAAAATAATTGAAAACACTAAAACATCATCATGTGTGGTTTCAAGATAACCCGAAAGCGCCGTTACGCTGTGCATCGTACCTGTTTTCGCGCGTACGCGCCCACGTAAATCCATTTTATGCATACGTCTTGCTAGCGTCCCGTCAATTCCGCCCACTGGTAACGCTTGAATAAAATCAGTTGCATAAGGTAAACGATGGTAAGCATAATTGAGTAGATCCGTTACTTCATCTGCAGTAACTAAATTGTAACGTGACATACCCGAACCATCGACCAACCGCAAGTTATTCATATTCAAATGCGCTTTTTCTGTTAATATATTCTTCACAGCGAGCGAGCCATTTTCCCAATTACCTGATTCATCAAAATAGACTGAACCCAATTTTTTAAAGATAGCATCTGCAAATAAATTATCAGATTCTTTAAGCATCTTGGTTAATAATTCTGCAAGCGGTTCAGAACGATGTAAGGCCACAATTTGCATATTTTTATTAGCAGCTGCGCGTGAAATTTCACCGCTTACAGATATATGCTGTTGTGTTAATAATTGTTCGACCAATCCTTTTGCATATTCATGTGGATTATGTAATACCCGTTGCACATAATAAGGAGATGCTTTATGACGAACACGTAAACAACTATTGCGACGCACGTGCTTCTTGCCTCGTTTGGTATATTTATGACTACAAATAGTGGCTACTTTTTTTGCTTTGGGTTGATATAAAAACCGCGGGCAATTATGATCGATAATCACTCCTGATATTGGCGCAGAATAACAATACCTTGTATCAGCCCCTAACCAACCGGGTCCCAATGAACTGCCGGAAAACACAGAATCATCAATGTATACATGTCCATTAATACGATTAACGCCTCTTTGTTTTAATGTAGCAAATAGTTGTGATATATCCGCACTGGTTAGTGAAGGATCGCCACTGAATTTAATATAAAGATCACCATTTAATGTTTTGTTGCTCACTATGGCTTTCGGCGAAGTTAATAATTGCGTGTTAAAAACATATTCCGGTCCTAAATAAGTTAAAGCGGCAACTGCTGTGAAAATTTTAGCATTACTTGCTGGCACCAATAATTTATGGGTGTTTTGAGCAAACATGACTTCACCGTTTTTAACGGATTGTAATTTAATACCTACGGATGCTTTGCCATTTACCTTTGCTAAAATACTTTCAGCAATTTTTCTTGCATAAGATTGACGATAATCTTCGGTAATATACTGAGTTGGGACTTTAGCAATTGAACTTTGATTTTCATAATCTGGTTCGCCGATATTAGTTGCTGGTACATTTCTATTCACATCAACATGCACAAATGCTTGTGCCACCGGCATCATGCACAAAAATAATAAACTGTATCTTACAACAGCAAATAATACTAATTTGCAGCGTCGCGAAAATTCAGTAACACGAAATATTTTTGCATAAACATCCATATGCAACTTACCTATCCATAAGAACACTAACCGTTGGTGTTTAATCGGCGGTTCTGTTAAACGATATCTTGCGCAAAAGCGTAATTCCATCCCTAGAATGGATAAAGAATAGCTGAACTATCAAAAAAAGGACAACTCCACATCATACGACTGACAAAAGATAGCCTGACTAATCACGTAGCATCTTGATTTTTCTGATCAAGTTGTTCACTACGATTGACATGGAATGCAAAAAACAAATAAGCCATTGAAAGAAAGAAATAGAATAGAAGCAACCACAGCGCGGCCCCTCTAAATTGATTGGTATATAAATTAATGGCTTCAAATATACAACTCATGACGACCGCAGGGGTAATTGCTACCGCAGATAACCGCAATACAGCACCATACTCCAAACCTTGGTGCCAGCGTTTTCTTTTAAAGAATAGATAACCTAATGCTGAATAGATAAGCATTTGTAAAATACGATATAAAAAACTGATGATTAAAAAGATGACGTAAAAACCGAGCACCCCCAAACCCACATAGGCGGCAATCAAACTAATAAAGTTTTGCTCATTGATCACCACATTGCCTAAGGCGGAAGCGGGTAAAGTTAAAACGTTGTGGCTATTGGGTTGATGGATGAGTACATCACTACTACGAATTAAAAAGCGGGTTTTTGATATTTGTTCAAGCGTTGTTTTATCGGTAGTATCAATGACGGCAATCAAGTCCTTGGAATCATACTGATCATAAATATAAAAGGGCATCGGTTGTTGAAATTGGATTTGTTCGCCTGCAACAGGTATTTGGTGCACCTTGTGAAGTACTTGCTGAAAATCATAGATATATTTTAAAGATAAGAAGAAAAAGCTAAACGTAACTGGTATCGCCAACCACAGCAATAGAGAAAAAATATAAGCAAAACCAAGGCCTTTCCAATTCTGACAAACATCCCGATACAGTTTGGCCGAAAAGAAAGAACAAAAATATGCTTGATAATATTTAAATTGCCGCATGATCATTACCTTTTTGTAAAATATATTCAAACGCCCTCATCCGGCTGCCGCCACCTGCTCCCGCCTTCGATCTAGAGAAGGAGTTCATATCGCGCATTATAATGGCTATTTACTGCAATGCTCCATCTTTATGCTGTTAAATCATTAGTTGTAATTGCTGCAGTCATATTGACCTCATCAATTAACTTTCTAGCCGCAAGACAGCGCGGGTGCTGTGCTAATTCTGCATAGGATATTTTTGGCTGACCGCGTAAATTTTCTAAACGTGGCGTCAGATTATTTGGAACTTTCAAATGCGACAATTCCTGTAAAGTGGGTGCAAGCGCAGCAAATTCATTACAGATCAATGCAATATCATTACCCGCTTGCAAACAAGCTTGAGTGCGCTGGACCAAATTACCTACGCTTTTAGCGCCGGCCATATCTAAATCATCACTAAACACAATTCCTTGAAAGCCAAGCTCATTTCTTAAGATCTGTTGTAACCACTTGCTGGAAAAACTCGCTGGCTTTATATCAATATTGGGATAAATAACATGAGCCGACATCAGCGCACGAAGTTGCAGCAAGCGCACATATGGAACTAAGTCATTGTTTTTTATGTCTTCAAATGATCGAGCATCCACCGGTTCCGTGTGATGCGAATCGCCTTTCGCATAACCATGGCCCGGATAGTGTTTACCAGTTGCCCCCGGCATTCCCGCCTCAGCCATGCCATCTATCATAGCCCCCG
>CAYSGV010000065.1:0-11270 GCA_964430685.1 uncultured Gammaproteobacteria bacterium | reverse complement strand
CTTATGTTATTTATACTTCTGGTTCCACTGGTAAACCTAAAGGAGTGATGATTGGACATTATCAGGTAGTACGTTTATTTCAATCTAATGATAATCACTTTAACTTCGGCAAAGAGGATGTGTGGACATTATTCCATTCGTACAGTTTCGATTTTGCTGTATGGGAAATGTGGGGTGCATTGCTATATGGTGGCCGCCTTGTGATTGTCTCAGATAAAGTGACTAGGGATCCAGAATTATTTTATCATCTACTCGCCAATGAAAAAGTTACTATTTTGAATCAAACTCCATCCGCATTTTATGCCCTGCAAGATTATGAAAGTTTAATAGAAATTGAAAAAGTGACAAACTTGTCGCTACGATGGATTATTTTTGGAGGAGAAGCGTTAAATATTAATCGATTAAGGACTTGGTCAGGGCGGCATGGATTGGAAACGCCACGACTAGCCAATATGTACGGAATTACGGAAACTACAGTACATGTAACATTCCAAATGATAAATTCCTTAGAAGATAAAGGAATTGGTATACCACTTAGTGATTTATGCCTATATATATTAGATAAGAATTTAGAGCCGGTACCTTCTGGTATGGTTGGAGAATTATATGTTCAAGGATCTGGCATAGCACGGGGTTATTTAAATCGTCCTGAATTAACAGCTGAAAGATTTATAGCAAATCCTTTTGCAAAAGCAGTAACAAAAAATAATGCAACCTCTGAAATTGAAACAAGATTATATCGCACGGGTGACCTAGTGAGATGGAGCTCTGACGGTAAATTAGAGTATATTGGCAGAATTGATAATCAGGTTAAAATAAGAGGTTATCGAATTGAATTAGGTGAAATAGAACGTGTACTGCAATCTTACGAATTGATTAAGGCAGTCGTAGCATTAATTACTGAAAATAATTATAAAAAATATATAACTGCATATATCATTTTGGATAATACCAAAAAGGCAGATGTGAAACAAAAAAAAATATTGAGACAATTAAAATTGTATGTTGAGAAGCACTTGCCAATATTTATGCTGCCATCAAAATATATTCTTTTAGAAGAATTTCCAATTACTTCGAATGGGAAGCTAGATCGTAAACGGTTGCTTGAGTTAGAAGGAAAAGAATTGTCCCATAAAACTCATGAAGCGCCTAAAACAAAAATTGAAAAATTATTGGCTAAAATTTGGTCAACGGTATTAGATATTAATAAAGTTGGGCGTTATGATAATTATTTCGAGCTCGGTGGTGATTCTATACGATGCATCCAAATTGTAGCTCAAGCACGTCGAATAGGTCTAATATTCAGTGTAGCAGATATTTTTCAATATCCAAATTTGTGTGATCTAGCCTCAAATGTTAGAGTAAATAAAAAAAACAAAAGGGATGAAATTAAACCATTTGCATTAGTAAATAATAGAGATATCAAAAATTTACCAGATCAAATTATAGATGCATATCCATTGACCTATTTACAAGCGGGCATGCTATATCATAGCCATTTCTCTCCTGAACATGCGATTTATCAAGATACTTTTAGTTATAAACTTAAAGGAAAATGGCATGAAAAATATTTCCGAGACACTTTAACGCGTTTATTCAGCCAGCATGAGATATTACGTACAGCGTTCGTAATCGATCAGCATAGTGAACCATTGCAATATGTTTATCCCTCTATCATTCCAGAACTAAATATATTTGATTGGCGAACAATGTCTGAGGAAAAACAAGATACTGAGATTAGCAAATGGTTTGAACAAGAAAAGAAACGGCGATTTGTACTGAATATTCCTCCGCTAATTCGATTTTGTGTTCATCTTAGAAGCGATGATTGTTTCCAACTTGGATTTAGCATGCATCATGCCATCTTAGATGGGTGGAGTGTGGCTTCACTAGTTACTGAATTGCTAAATGATTATAGCAATATATTATTGGGTTTATCTATCTCTAATTTGCCATTAATCCATTCAACTTTTAAGGATTACGTCGCGCTTGAACGTGCAGTCTGCAAAGATAGTGCGCAAAGAGAATTTTGGAGAAATTATCTGGTTGGCGCACATTATTTAGAATTACCCAAAGAACAGGTGAATATAAATAAATATAGGAGTACTTCATCTAGTATCAAGGTTTATTTTAATGAGCATCTAATCGATTTACTACTTGCGCTTTCATCAAATCTACAAATTCCGCTTAAAACGTTTTTTTTAACAATTCACTTACGAGTACTGGCAATTTTAGGGGCACAAGAAGATGTTGTAAGTGGGTATGTATTTAATGGTAGGCTTGAAGAACTTGATGGAGAAAAAGTAAAAGGCTTATTTCTTAATACCTTACCGCTTCGAATCAATACAAACTGTAAGAGTTGGCGCCGATTAATAGAAAGTGTATATAAAGCAGAACAAGAGCTCATGCCGTATCGACGGTACCCTTTAGCTGAAATACAAAAACTAAATGATAACAAAGAATTTTTTGACATTTCCTTTAACTACATTAATTTTCATATATATGAAGAGTTATCAAATAATCAAATAGAAATATTAGACAGTTTAATATACGAAGAAACGAATTTTGCATTAGGTGTTACGATTTACAAAGCTAAAGAAAAAAATTATGTATTGAAAATAGAATATGATTCTACGTTGTTTGATTCTTTTAAGATTGATCAATATATTAACTATTACCAGCGTAGCATCAAACAATTATTAGACGATGTAGAGAAGGATTATAAATATCAAAGCATCTTATCTGAGGACGAATATCGACAATTGGTTTCCAGAGATACTAGGCAACGATTTAGTTTCCCCAGTCAAAAAATGATCCCTCAACTTTTTGAAGAACAGGTAAAACGTACACCTGAAAACATTGCAATAATCTATGGCAAGGAACGATTAACTTATCAGAATATCAATGAAAAAGCCAACCAAGTTGCTCATTATATCCAAACTCGGTATAGAGAATTAACTGGTGAGTCTATTCAAAACGATACGTTAGTTGCAATATGTATGCAGCGCTGTACTGAAATGATCATAGGTATGTTAGGGGTATTAAAAGCTGGTGCAGCTTATGTGCCGCTCGATCCTGATTTTCCTGAAGATAGACTGGATTTCATGATACTAGATACTAATGCAAAAATTATAATAACCCATGAACCCGTGTTAAAGCAGTTAAAATTATTAAAGAATAAACTAAATTGCAAACAAATAATTTGTCTAGACCAAGAAAAGAATGTTTTAGAAAAAAATAGTCTAAATAGTGTTAGGTCTAATAATAGCTCAGAGACTCTAGTTTATGTAGTATATACTTCTGGCTCAACGGGTAGGCCAAAAGGTGTAATGGTTTCTCACCATAACCTAGTAAATTCAATATATAAACGAATTTACCATTACGAGGATCATTACAAAGAAAATTTTAAAAATCTCTTATTATTACAATCAATAAGCGTAGATACTGCAAATTTAAGTATTTTCTGGACCCTATTACGAGGTGGTGCATTAATCATACCAAAAACACATGAAATTTTAAATATTTTAGATTTGTTAATGCACATTGAAACACATAAAGTAACCCATCTATTATGCACACCTTCGTTATATAACGAGTTATTAGAACAAATTTCGCTTGAAAAAATACAATCGTTAGCCTTAGACACCTTGCGAATTGTTATTTTGGGTGGGGAAAATTTATCACCATTAATTGCTCATAAACATAGAACAAAGTTAGCGAACACGTCGCTTTTCAATGAATACGGTTTAACAGAAGGAACCGTCTGGAGTACTTTATCAACTATATACGATGCTCGTGATAAAAAAATAGCAAATGAGATAACTATTGGTAAACCAGCATGTGGTACGAATATCTTTATACTAGATAATCATTTTATGCCTGTGCCGATTGGGGTTAGGGGTGAACTCTATATAGGTGGAGATGGTGTAGCCAGAGGCTATTTAAATAGATCTGATCTAACAGCAGAAAGATTCATTGCAAACCCTTTTATACGCAAAACTGAAATATGCAGTATGGTAAATGTCAGATTGTATAGAACGGGTGATTTAGGATGTTATACTCAGGATGGTAATATTAAATATTTAGGTAGAATTGACCAACAAGTAAAAATTAGGGGATTTAGAGTCGAGCTTAACGAAGTAGAATATGCTTTAAAACAACTCGTAGACATAAAAGATGTTGTAGTTGTTGCCCAAGAAGATGAGACTTCTCGACAAAAGCGTTTGGTTGCATATATTGTACCCTGCATTGATACTAGTGGAAGTGAAGCGGCATCAAAATTTATAAATAAAATACAGCAATTCATATTACGCCAACTACCAGACTATATGATACCCAGTTACTTTCTGTTGTTAAATAATATACCGCATAATGTTAATGGTAAAGTTGATGTAGACGCATTGCCAAAGGTAGATAGGGATACAAGACAGTATTATGAAAGTGCATATGAGGCTCCTACAACTATAGTAGAGCAACTTCTTGTTAAGATATGGTCAGACTTATTGAATATTGACCCACAAAAAATTAGCGCTCAGGATAATTTTTTCAGATGCGGTGGTGATTCGATTATTAGTATACAGCTTGTAGCACGTGCCAAATCAATGGGTGTTCAATTAACAGTTAAGCAAGTGTTCGATAACCCGACTATTGCATCAATGGCCGCAGTAGCTATCACCACTTTGACTCCATTAAGTATCAATCAAGAGGCTATAGAGGGTCTTATTTCTCTAACTCCTATTCAGCATTGGTTTTTTGAAATGCAGTTAGCGAATATTAATCACTTTAATCAAGCTTTCCTTTTAATAGGCAAGGAAGAGATAAACATTCAATATTTGAAATTAGCATTACAAACCATCATACAACATCATGATATTCTGCGTGCTCGTTTTTATTACGAATCGAATGAGTGGAAGCAATTTATTGAAGCTGATAACACTATTGAAATTAATCAAATTGTAAAGATATTAGATATAAGCAATATCCAACCAGAGATACAAAGCCACGTAATTGTCGAAAAATGTAGTCAGTTACAAGAAATGCTTGATATTGTTAAAGGGCCTATTATGCAAGTGGCATTATTTCATTTAGGTTTCGATCAGCCTCAAAGAATACTATTTGTAGTACATCATTTAGTTATCGATGGTGTTTCTTGGAGAATTTTTCTAGAAGATTTCGCAACTGCTTACCGGCAAATCAGCAGTCAAGAAAAAATTAATTTGCCATCAAAAACTCATTCCTATCGCGATTGGGCTTTAGCGCTTCAAAATTATGCACAAAATGAAGATGTATATCATCACTCAAAGTATTGGTTGGATCTTTTAACCCATCTAAATTTTACATTACCGACAGATTTTGACAAAAAATCTGCACAAGTACAAATTTATCAAACTTGCCGAGTTCAATTAGATGCAGAATCTACAGAAAAATTATTGCAACAAGTGCCAAAAGCGTATAACACACAGATAAACGATATACTAATGTCTGGGTTAGTGCAAGCCATTACCGAATGGTCAGGGAATCCTGGGGTATATTTATATTTAGAAGGACATGGACGAGAAGCTGAGGCTTTAAACCTGGATTTAGATTTGTCTAGAACAATCGGATGGTTTACCAGCATGTACCCTATTTACTTGCATCTTGGTGATGCAAATAGTGTTTGTAAAATTGAAAATCGTATCAGTTATGCAATTAAAACAATTAAAGAACAGCTAAGAAAAATTCCATATAAAGGTGTTTTATATGGGATATTAAGGTATCTTGCTAGTAATGACCGTAAAATGATGCTTGCATTGAAAAATTTACCGCAACCACGAATCAGTTTTAATTATCTAGGACAATTAGATACAACAGTCAATGAAAACGGCTTTAATTTAGCGCAAGAATCCGTTGGTTTAAGTGTCGCAAGGGAGAACCATGTTAATTTATTGTTTAATATTAATAGTTTTATTGTGGATGGACATTTAAGTATTGAATGGAGCTTTCATACGAATCATTACCGCGAATCAACGATTCAAAACTTAGCAGATAATTTTATTAAGAAGCTAAATATGCTTATCACTCATTGTTGCGACGGAAAATATTTTGGCTATACGCCATCAGATTTTCCATTAGCTCAACTGTCACAAAAGCAACTAGATGAAATCATTGGAAATAAAAGAAGTGTAGAGGATATCTATCCGTTATCGCCCATGCAAATAGGCCTATTTTTCAGATCGCTGTATGCGCCTCAATCAGACGACTACTTCTTACAACTGGCCCTTGAATTAAAGGGAAATTTAAAACATAAATTACTGCGAAAAGCATGGCAGATTATCATGGACCACCATGCTGTACTTAAAACAGCTTTTGTAACAGACGGATTAGAAAAACCGCTACAATATATTTGTCAAAAAGTTGAGTTGTCATGGGAAGAACAAAATTGGCAAAAAAATCGTACTGACAGTCAATTAAAGCAATTAGATACACTACTTCAAAAACAACGACAAAGGCCATTTGATCTACTTCAGGCACCATTATTTCGTTTACAGTTAATAACTATTGCTAATAATCATCATTATTTATTGTTAAATAAGCATCATATATTAACTGATGGATGGTCATTGCCAATTATATTAAAAGACGTTTTTAATACATACACTCAATTACTAAAAGATCCTGATGTAACTCCGCAGTTGCCATATCATCGTCAATATCGAGATTATATCGCATGGTTGCAAAAGCAGGATATTTCTGAAGCTAAAGCTTTTTGGCAACAATATCTCAAAGGTATAAATGAACCAACCCGATTGGCTTCTAGAGGCGCATTAGAACGAAATACTGCTGGCATTCATAATCAGCAAGATTATTGCTTTTCTCTATCACTCAATGAGACCAAATCAGTACAAGAATTTGCAAGACTGCATGGATTGACACTAAATACAATAATGCAGGCAGCCATAGGTTTACTTATCAGTCATTATACACAGCAAAATGATATTGTATTTGGTATAACTGTTTCCGGTCGTTCTACAGATTTATCTAGCCAAGAAGAAATGACAGGATTATTCATTAATACTTTGCCGCTACGCATGAAAACCAACGTACAAATGGAATTATTATCTTTTTTGCTGAATCTTCAAAATAATATGATACAGCTAAATCAATATTCGTTTGTTTCCTTAGCAGATATTCAAAGCTGGAGTAGCTTAGGTGGTGGGCAAACTTTATTTGATATATTATTTGTATTTGAAAATTATCCTGAGCATAAAATCACGAATGAATTTTTATCTGGGTTAGATGTTAAAATGCTTAAGGCTGTGGAAAAAGTCGAATATCCATTAGCAATATTTGCAAAACAAAAAGAACATTTATGCTGCCAAATTAGTTACCAAACGAAATATTTTAATGAAAAATATATACAAACTTTAGCGAAACATCTGCAAAAGCTCTTAAAAGATATAGCTAACAATCCACAGCAAGTTATCCATCAATTGTCATTAATGACTAAGGCTGATAAGAAAAAATTACTAATTGAGTGGAATCGAACGCAAAGGAGTTATCCGAGAGAAAAGACGGTTCATCAACTATTTGAGGAACAAGTAGAGAAAACGCCGAAGAATATTGCGGTGAGGTATGGTGATAAAAAATTAACATATGAGGAATTGAATGAGCAAGCGAACAAATTGGCCCATTATTTACGAGAGGAAGGAGTCAGAGCGGAGACGCTAGTAGGAATATGTGTAGAAAGAAATTTGGAATTGGTCATAGGATTACTTGGGATATTAAAGTCGGGTGGAGCCTATGTTCCCTTAGATCCGACCTATCCCAAAGAGCGATTGAAATATATGTTAGAAGATACTCAAGCGCCGATAGTATTGACGCAGAAGAAAATACAGGAACGGTTGGATGGATATGAGAAGCAGATCATATGTATAGATGGAGATTGGGGACGAGCGATAGGAATGAGGTATTCTATGAATCCTGCTCCAATATCGACCTCGAACCATTTGGCATATGTGATTTATACATCTGGTTCCACTGGGAAGCCTAAAGGCGTACTAATTCAACATTATAATGTCGTAAATTGTATATTTGCAACACAAGTAGGGGTATCCATATCCACAGATGATATTTTCTTGGCAGTAACATCATTATCTTTCGATGTTGCTGCAATGGACTATTTCTTACCTCTTGCAATCGGAGCAAGCGTCATTATTGCAGATCAACATACCCAAAAGGATCCGAATGAAATCATAACGTTAATAAATAAGCATAAAGTATCTGTTATGCAGGCTACGCCTGCCTCCTGGGGTATGCTGATCCAAGCTGAGTGGCGTGGGGTTCCCCACTTCAAAATAATGACGGCAGGAGAAGCATTATCGGTAAATCTATCTAGTAAATTACAATTATGCGGAGAAGTATATAATATATATGGGCCGACAGAGGCGACTATATATAGTACTTATCAACATATTGAAGATTCGCAAGTAATTTCCATTGGTAAGCCAATGCAGAATATTCAAACTTATATTCTAGATGACTTTTTACAACCAGTACCTGACGGAGTATCTGGTGAATTATATTTGGGTGGGGCAGGTATTGCACGTGGATATTTGAATCGTCCAGATCTGACTGCTGAAAAATTTATATGTAACCCTTTTCTTAGCAAAATTGAATTGTCTGATAAAATAAAGCTGAGACTCTATCGTACTGGCGATATGGCGCGCTATTTGCCAGATGGAAATATTGAGTATTTGGGTAGACTTGATGAACAAGTGAAGATTAGAGGTTTCAGAATTGAACTGGAAGAGATAGCAATGGTGATCCGCCATTACGATGAAGTAAAAGATGTAGTAGTAATAGCTCGAGAAGATGAGCCCGGGGAAAAACAACTGGTGGCATATATAGTATTAAAGAGAAGTGCGAAAATTGAGTATGAGAAAGATTTATCTAGTGATTTGAGGTTTTATTTATCCGAGTATTTGCCAGAATATATGATCCCAAGCCATTTCGTATTATTAGATAATTTACCAATAAACCAAAATGGTAAAATTAATCGTAGGGCATTACCTAAACCTAATAAAAATTTTTCAAACATAAAGTATATTGCGCCCAGAAATTTATCTGAAAGTATCTTGTGTGATATTTGGAAAAAAATACTCAATGTGCCAGACATTGGTATTTATGATAATTTTTTTAGCTTAGGTGGAGATTCAATTAAGACGATTTCAGTAGTAACATTATCACGCAAACTGAAATTACATCTTACACCTAAGCAAATTTTCGATTATCCAACCATTGCCTTGTTGGCCCCCCAATGTAGCGATATAAAACAAGTTAAAGAAGGGGAAAAAGGTCTATTAAAGGGAGAATGTGGTTTATTGCCAATTCAAAAATGGTTTTTTGAGCAAGAATTTGCCAATATGAATCACTTTAATCAAAGTCAAATTGTAAGAGTTTCGGAAAAATTAGATGAAAAACGATTGGCTAAAATATTACAAGAAATAATGAAACATCATGACGTTTTACGATTTTACTATTACCATGATTCTGATGGCTGGAAACAACAATATAGAACTCAAATTCCTAAAATAAAAATCAAAAAAGCTGATATAAGTAAAAACTTAGATCAGTCCCAGGCGATTGCCATGTTGGGTAGTAACTGGCAAAGTAAATTTGACATTCAAGAAGGAGAAATATTAGCAGTGGGAGTTATCCGTGGTCATAATGATGGTCAAGATCGCCTTTTCCTGTCGGTTCACCATCTAGCAATAGATGGTGTATCATGGCGGATTTTATTACAAGATTTAGAGAATCTATACTATACAAATAAGATGGATGAAAAAACCAGTAGTTACAGAGAATGGCAAAGAGCTTGTGTGGTCTACGGTTCGAAGCAAACGAAGGAACAATTGAATTATTGGCTAGAAGTTGAAAGACGATGCAGAATTTTTAAATTACCAACTAATATGACAAAACATCTTAATCATAAGGTCGGAAGTGTAGAAGTTCATTTTTCTAAAGAAACAACGAAGAAGTTAACTCAAAAGAGTCATTTTGCTTTTCATACACAAATTAATGATTTATTAATATGTGCATTCGCTCTCAGTATTAAAAAATGGGCTGATCAAAATGATATTGTGTTTAATTTGGAAGGGCATGGAAGAGAAGAGGATATCATAGATAGAAATCTTGATCTTTCTAGAACAATAGGTTGGTTTACCATACAATATCCGGTATTAATAAATTTAGGTGGTGTAGACGACAAAGATTATGGTGCGCTTATAATTAGCGTAAAAGAACAGTTAAGAAATATACCAGATAAAGGCATTACTTATGGAATTATCCGTTATAGAAAGAATAGTAAGCTGAACTATAACCCCATCGTTAGCTTTAATTTTCTTGGTGAATTTAATAACGTCCATGAAAAGAATAGTCAATGGAAATTTACTGAGGAGAGTTCTGGGTGTACCATCGCTGCAGAAAATCAATCGTCAGTTGTGCTAAATGTTAACGGTATAATTTCTGATGAAATACTTAGATTTTATTTTAGCTATAGTATCGATCACTTTAATGAATACGTAATCGAAAAATTTTCTCAGAGTTTTAAAGGAATACTTACAGATCTTGTAGAGTATTGTACACAACAAACAAGTACTATACGCACTACTTCTGATTTTAAATTGCCATACATAGGTGAGCATATTAAGCCGATAGTTAGAATTAATGAAGCAGCCGAACAAAAACTGATTCTCATTCATCCTGGCTACGCGGGCGCCGAGTCCTATTTTGAGTTTTGCAGGCAGATAGATAATGATGTAGGTTTTTATTTATATGAACATTATGAACGTTATACTAATAAATGTTTTAGAACGCTTGAAGAAATCGCTGCATTTTATGTTGAACATATAGAGAAGGAACATATAAGGCCACCGTATTACATCGGTGGTTGGTCTATGGGAGGTGTAATTGCTTTCGAAATGGCAAAACAATTGACCATACAGAAGAAGCGTGTTGCAAATTTGTTTCTTATCGATCCTATATTTTGGAGCGGGAAATGTAAAGTTGAAAAGAGCAAAGAGCTAATACAAGAATTAAATGAAAATAGTTTAAATTATTACTCATATTCTTGGATCGGGCAAAATAGAAGTGTGAATTATTCGCCGCAATATTATAGCGGAGACTGTGAATTATATTTAGCAAATAAAGTTGATAAAACTGACACTCATAATGATTTAAAATTATTGGCATTAATGGAATATTATGCTAAATATCCAGCAGAATTAAATGGC